>JAFZGH010000329.1 GCA_017555465.1 Akkermansia sp.
TGATAACACCATCTGCCCGGATTTGTGCTATCCCACCGGGCAGGAACGCATGCTGAAGGAGAAGCAGATTCCCCGTAATCAGGCGGCCTATCAGGATTACCTGCATACCCAGGTGAGGCATCTGGTGCGTAACTACGGCCCGATCGATATCATGTGGTGGGATTATTCGCAAGGCGCGGCAGAGGGCGAAGCCTGGAAGGCGCAGGAACTTATGCAGACCTGCCGGGATGCGAATCCCGGGGTGCTTTTCAACAACCGTCTGTATGCTTTCAGCGGATTTGACCCCTCGGCTGATACCAAGGCGCTGGATTTCAGCAAGGGGGATTTCTCCACCCCTGAGAAAAGAATTCCGCGAGAGGGGTATCCCGGCCGCGACTGGGAGGCCTGCATGACCGTGGGCAACCGCTGGGGGTATCACCGGGAAGATCATCTCAACTACAAGTCGCCGGAGACGATTATCTACCAGTTACAGGAATGCGTCGCCAAGGGGGGCAATCTGCTGCTCAATATCGGACCGAAGGCTGATGGCTCTATCCCCGAGGGTATTGTGGAGGTATTCAAGCGCGTAGGCGCCTGGATGAAGGTGAACGGTGAGGCTGTATACAACAGCCGCCCGCTGCCGTTGGATGCACTGGATCTGCCGGAGGAAATCACGGCTTCTGTGGTATGGGATGATATTTACCTGTTCCTGCCCAAGCGTGTTCCGGGCGAGGAGGAAATGGACTATGTACTCAGCTTCCCGGCCAATCAGGTAAATGCCATTTACCCCACGATTCTGGGACAGCCCGATTGCGAGGTCTCCATGGAGCGTGTGGAAGACCATGTGGAGGGCGGTGAGCCGCAAATCTATCTGGATATTGTGGTGCCGGCAGAAGCCTGGCACAACGCCGTGGAGGGACTGCCTGTTCTGAAACTTGGTTACGACGGTTAAGTTTTTTACCCATGCCTTATTCCTCATACGATTTGCCCTGTGTGGTGGCGCAGCAGTATATCCTCACCTCAGTGGTGGCGGAGGATGCTGATACGGTTACTTATGCCGCCACCCAGAAGAATATGAGCCGCGAGGTACTCGTGCGCAGCCTTCGCCCGGCCGCCATGCAGGACAGCCGCAAGGTGCAATTCTTTGTAGAAACCGCCCGCCTGCAGGCGCGCCTGGAGCACCCGAACATTGCTGCGCCGCTGGAGCTGCTGCAGGCAGATGGCACATGGCACCTGGCCATGGAGCGAATCAAAGGCGAGCCTCTGGACATGATGGTGAGCAATGGTCGCGTGTTGCCTTCTCTCGTCATCTGTGGTTTGCTGCAGCAGCTCTGTCGCGTGTGTATTTATCTGGATATTGAGCGTATTGCCTCTGTGCCGTTTTCTCTGGAGCATACCTATCTCATGGAAATCAATTTCCGATTTGATAATATGGCACAGGCCGGGCCACGCCCACGAAACGAGAGTATGCGTTACCTCTCCGATGCCTGCCGCCTTATCAAGCCTCTGCTGGATATGAACAGCCCTCTTGCCAAGCATTTGGGACGGGTGATAGAGCACATGCTTGGACTGAGTTCCTGGCGTCCGCTTACTCCA
>JAFZGH010000330.1 GCA_017555465.1 Akkermansia sp.
CATGGAAACCACGAAAGCCAACGTGGCAGAACTGAAGGCCAGAATCAAAGGCGCAGAAGCAGAACTGGCGCGCGCCCGCAAGGATTTGGAGGATTGCAGCATCTATGCTGAAATCAGCGGCCGTATCGGCCGCATCCAGAAGGGAACGGGCAACTACATCACCCGCGGCGAAGCCATCACCACCATCACCCAGCTGGACCCGATTTATGTGCGATTCCCGCTGAGCCAGAACGATGTGAACGGCATTTTCCACGGCCCCAAGGAAATCGGCAATGTCACCAAAGTGCAGCTGACTCCCGCCAGCGGACGCCCGTATGCCAGCAACGGCCGCATCGTCATTGTCGATAACCAGCTCACCGGCAGCACCGACTCGTACACCCTGTGGGCAGAGTTCGCAAACCCGGAACACAAGTTGACCCACAGTGGCATCGGCGCGCTCACCATTGAGCTGACCAACACGCGTGAGCTCTGCATGGTGCCGCTCACCGCCGTGCACTATGATTCCGACGGCGCGTTTGTCTACACGATTGATACCGAAGGCAAGGTAACGCGGCGCAATGTGGTGACCGGCTCGGTACAGGGGAGATTGCAATCCATTTATTCCGGTCTGGAAATAGGCGAAACCGTCATCAGCGACGGCTCACACAAGACCCGCCCGGGAGCAGTTGTGCGCCCGGTATTTGCAGATGCCACCGTAAACGAACCCGGCTCTGCCCAAGGGGGTGAGCTGGCACCGGTGGAAGTGGGCACCGCGCAGGTTGCAGAAATGATTGACCCCACGGTGCTGAAGGTCGAAACCGCCCGTCTGGAAGCGCTCAACGTCGTGGAACTGCGCCCGCTGGTACAAGGTCTGGTGGAGGAAACCAACTTCAAGGAAGGTGAACATGTGGAAAAGGGTGCCAGCCTGTTCCGCATTGATTCCACCCGCTACCAGGCCACGGTAGAGACATGCCAGGCGGCTATTGCGCAGCTGGATGTCAAGATTGCCGATGCACAGAGCAAATACGAACGCCAGCAGAAATTGCTGGCGCTGAATGCCAGCAGCAAGGATGACCTTGAAAATGCAAAGGCCACCCTGCACCAGCTGCAGGCAGAGCGCGAAGCCGCCGTTGCCCGGCTGGCCGTGGCTGAGGATGATGTGAAACGCTGCCACGTGACCGCCCCGGTGAGCGGGCGCGCCGGGCGTATCCTTATTTCCAAAGGCAACTATGTGACCAGCATCAACGAACCGCTGGCACGACTGGTGCAGCTCAGCCCCATTTACGCGCGTTTCCCCCTCAGCGAGAAAGACATTCTCTCGGTATACGGCAGCGCAGACAAACTGGCCGAACAAGCCGAGCTTACCCTGGTGACCGCCACCGGTGAGGAATTACCGGATAAAGGCCGCGTGGCGTTCTGCGACAACGAAATCCAGACCACAACAGACACTCAGAACATCTGGGCCGTCTTTGAAAATGCAGACAAGAGCCTGACGCCCGGCGGCGTGGTCAGCATTCATGTGAAGCGCAAGGCAGAGCACCTGGTTCCATGCATCCCGGCCGACGCCGTGCTCACGGACTCCCGCGGATACTACGTTTATGTGATGAAGCATAACCGCGCCGTGGAGCGCCGCATCATCTGCGG
>JAFZGH010000331.1 GCA_017555465.1 Akkermansia sp.
GAAGCATTCGGGGGCCTTGATATCCTCCAGGTTGATGGCCCCAAAGGTGGGCTCCATGGTCTTGATGACTTCAATCAGCGTTTCAGGCTTCTTGATATCAAGCTCGATATCGAAAACGTCTACGTCGGCGTAAATCTTGAAGAGGAGGCCTTTACCCTCCATCACAGGCTTGGAGGCGTGGGCGCCGATGTTGCCAAGACCCAGCACGGCAGTACCGTTACTGATAACACCCACCAGGTTACCGCGGTTGGTGTAGCGGCTGGACACGGTGGAATCATTGGCAATCTCCATGCAGGGCACTGCCACACCGGGAGAATACGCAAGGGTCAGGTCATCAATGGAAAAACAGGACTTGCACGGCAGCACTTCCAGTTTGCCGGGGCGCGGCTGCTCATGGTATTGAAGAGCTCTTTCAGCTAAGTTATTACTCATACGCTCGTTTTTGAGTGAGCGGGTATTATAGTCATAATTCCTCTTCTGGCAAGCGCTTATTTTGACTTCCGCTAATTTTTAGTCACTTTGCGGGACTTTATCCCTTATTTTTACGTGGCAAGGCGCCCTGCATATCAATCACATTAACCAGCTCAGAATCTGGATGCTAATCGTTCAGGCGGGATATGTTCTGGCAGTTTTCGCAGAACATACCGCCGTCAGCATGTCCGTTGCTGCGCATCTGTCGCATGCCACACCAGGGACACACAAGCTTTCGCAAGTTCAGCAGAGTACCGATGAAGTATGCTGCAATTCCTGCCCCCAGCACAAGCAAGAGCAACACCCTATCCGCGAAAAATCCGCCCACCATGCTGGCGACAACCAATGCTATCCCCACTTGCTGCAGCCTGGTATTACGGCGGTAGTAATTTTTCGTTTCTGCTGGCAAAGTCACAGATTCCGGAAAGCGTCCGCCCAGCTTCAGCGCCAATGCGTCCTCCCCGGCATACTCCCCCAGTCTCATTTCTGCGGCGGGATACACCGCGCTGAGCGGGTAGAATTGCAGGTAAAGCTCCTGACCGAAATCCAGCACTATCGCCAGCTCCTCCATTTCATCCGGATACGCCAGGCGGACAGCATGCAGCGGTTGCCCCTGCAACAAATCAGGAATCGCCACTTCCACCGCGTCAGCCGGCAGGCTGGCCACACAGACCAGGGCCTGCCCCTCCGGGCAATTCAGCACACGAGTTTCAAACACGCGCCCGCCCAGACCAATGTAGTACCCCTTGAGGGTCTCTGGCCCATCGTATTCCGGGTTGCGGTATTCAATGCTCCAGATTCCCCTCAGCGGCTCACCGGTAAGTGGAAAGGTATCTATCATGTGCCAAGAAAAAAGCCCTGCCCGGCATCATCGGCACAGGCAGGGCTGAAGATTCGTATCGTCTGGTTATCAGTACTTGGCCACAACCTTCATCATCTCGTCCATCTGAGCCTCGATGGATTCCACGAGGGCCATCTGGGTGCGGGTGCGGTCGAGGTTGTGCTCGGGGCGCTTGATCTTGAAATAGGTATCGCCCTCGAGGTAGTCGGTCAGGAAGCGCATACCGCATTCCATGGTGAGGAGCTTACCGGAGAACGGAAGCAGTTCCTTCTCAAGCGGGGTGAGGAAGGTAGCGGCTTCGCAGTAGCCCTTGGCCAGAGCCTCGAAGTAC
>JAFZGH010000041.1 GCA_017555465.1 Akkermansia sp.
CAGGGGTTCCGCGACTCCGTCGCTCCACCCCTGTCTAACCACTTACGCCCACTGCTGTGGGCTAAGAATTCCGCTCGCTGCGCTCGCCGGTAAATTACAATTTACGTTGCCTTTCTAATGAAGCCGACGCGTAACTTCGGTTCTTTAATCACGTTAGCATGTTTTGGCGAACATATCCACCAGCAAATCTGAAACAGGCCCAGCATATTTCATACCCGCCATATCAAGCTTTACACACAGTCCTCCGTATGATACAACAGGCGCATGGGCAAATGGAAACGCGCAGGCCGCTGGTGCGGCTATACCCTGGGAGGCATCGCTCTCACCCTTGTGCTCGCCGTGGGCGGGTTCTGCCTCTGGCTGTGGGGCTGGACCTGGAAGAGCACCCCTGAATTCCACGAAAGCTGGACACTGGAGGAACGCTCTGCGCTCACAGCCTTTGACCGCTTGCTCAAAGACCAGATGGACGACTACGTTCCAATGATTATCGAGCAAAGCAGAAGAGAATCATTCATCACAGCCCCTCTTACCATCTGGGAGTGTATTGATTACGCCTGCGCCATACGGGATTTTTTTGCAGGTATCACCAACCAGCTGCAGCAGGCCATAGAAAGCGGCCATGCAGGCAGGGAGGAACAGGTGGACTTCCGGAATCCTTTTGGATGTGCAGTACGCGGCTATACACCGGCCATCGTAGCGGCGCAACATGCGCAGCTGGATGCCATGAAAGCGCTGGTGCAGCATGGCGCCAACCCCAATGCCAATGCCATGCAGATAGATGGCGATGCCGACAACACAGAAGCCGAAACACCCCTTACTCCCTTGCTCAACGGGCATTTCATCACCGGGGAGAAAATTCCCTGGAACACCCGCCGACAGTTCGCCGAATGGCTGCTGGCCCAAGGGGCAGACATCAACGGTACGAGGCGCATCATCGGCATCGCCTGCGATTTACCGCTGGTGTGCGGTTTTGAGGAAGGCGCAGCCCCCTGGCAGTGGGCGCTGGACCACGGTAAAACCGTGACCGTGGAAAACCTGTGCAACATAGCCGCCAGCCGGGATTCCACAGCCCTGCTGGAACGCATCCTCCAGGATAAGCTGGTGGATATCAATGACGCCAGCTCCACAAAAACCGTACTGCAGGTACTGATGAACCAGCTGGCCGCCAGCGATGAGGAAGATTTTGCCGAACTGATGCAACGCGACATCGAGCGGAAGCTTGACATGCTGCTGGCCGCAGGTGCGGATCCGAACCTCGTGCCGCTAGCAGCGCAGCCACAGCAGCCGGGTGAAAGCGATGAAGCATACGAACAGCGCCGCGAAACCAGCCATGCAGATACCCGGTACCCGCTGGACATTGCCACCAGCTGGCTCGAATACACCGATTATCCGCCCATGCAGGAATACTGCCTGCGCCTCATCGCCAGACTCCGCGCTGCGGGAGCGCGCTCCCGCCAGGCGGAATAAGCTTCATCAGGGTTCGGAAGTGATACGGGCATTCGGAGAAAGGCCATATACCTGCGGCTCGTACATGAGCTGCGCCTGCGCAGGCGGCGCTGTGGAAGTGCCGGCGCGTTTCACGCGGGCATAGTAGCGCATGTTCAGCAGGTCACGCCCCTCCCAGCGGGTGCAGAAGCCGCGCACACGGTCGGCCATGTACTCGCGGTGGTCGAACCACTGGCTCCAGTCCATCGGTTCAAGCCCGGCAGCCTGCCCCGGCACATTCGGATTGATGGCTTCCATGCAGGCAGGCATGTAATCCTCCAGCACCAGGTATTTGAGCTCATCTGCCACCTTGGCACAGGTAAGCGTCACCCGCACCACATCCCCCACCTTGAAGCTGGTAGCCGGGCGCCAGATTCCATCTGTCCCCTTGGTTTCGTACAAGCGGGTTACCTGCAGGCCGCGCTCCGTAACACCGGGGTAATCCGTGGTATCCGGCAGGGCGCGCAGGCTCAGCGTGGCATACACCGTGCCCTGCTTCGCCTCCAGTGTGGCAGGCAGCGTCTTCATCTCCTGCCCGGGCAGCCAGGGCAGCGGCACCGTAGTAGCTCCCTTGTCCAGATTCAGCGTTGTTCCATCCTGCAAGGCCAGCGTAGCCGCATCGCCCTGCCCCTTCTTGAGCTTCAGGTATTCCACCAGAGCAAAGAGATTCCAGGCATTGCCCTCCGTAGTGCCATGGCGGAAATCGCGTCCGGTGCTGCGCAGCCAGGTGCGGAAGGCAGCGTCTGCACCGTCCGGATTTTCCAGCATGTTCAGCATAAACTGCATGCTGGCCTTTGTCTCGCGGTACAGGAAATCCTTTTCCTCATCCTTTTCCAGAACCTCACGCAGAATCTCCTTCATCTGCCCGGTCTTGCCGCGCGTGCGGGCAATGGCAAAGCGAGTGCGGTAACCGACCTTATCAGTCGAAGCCCACCAGAGGTATCGGTAGAGCTTATCCATGGCCTCCTGCGGCACCTCGAAGCCCTGTTCCTGCGCCAGTTTGAGCACATAGCCCGCATGCGCCGTGGCCCACAGGCAGGATTTGTTCCACCCGCCCCAGAATGACAAGCCGCCGTCCTCGCACTGGCGGGGCAGCAACTCCTCAATCACCTTCTTCACGACCTTCTGCACCTCCTCCGGGCGGGTCTGCGCCATCTTCGGGCAGAAGGGGGCCAGGTGCTCATACAACAACCAGGGAATCAGCGCAGAGGAGCGCTGCTCGGTGCAGCCGTATGGGTATTCCAGCAGATAATCTGCAGCCCCGGCCAGGTGCAACATGGGATTGGCAGAGGCCACCAGTTCCATTTCCCCACGGGCGGAGGTGGCCACCTCACTGCCCAGCAGAGAGGCCAGATGCACCGGGGCATCACCCGCACTCAGAGTGAGGCGGTGCACTTCCTTGAGCACCGGGGCCGGGAAACGCACGGAGAACTCGCCCTGCACAGCATCCGAACCGGGTTTACCCTGCGCCGTCCAGCGCAGCTTCTGCTCGCCCTCGGTGGTGGCGGTGAAATCAAAATACAGCGTACCGCTCTGGCGGGCAGCGAGGGTGATTTCCTGCGGTTTCTCAGCGCCCTCCAGCGTCACGCGCCAGGTACCGGGCTCATCGGTATTGTTTACAATGGACAGTGGCAGGCGCAGGGTATCCCCCAGACTCATGAAAAGTGGCGTGCCGGGAGTGAGCATTACGGGCTGGTTGACCGTAATGCTGCTGAGAGCACTGCCGAAGCGCGTACCGCTGCGATCCACTGCCATGGCCACCACGGTGTAGGAAGTCAGGGTATCCGGCAGCTGCACCTCCACCGAGAAGCGGCCGGCGGCATCCGTGCGCAGCGCCCCCCGCCACACCGCCACCGGGGTAAAGTTCGTGCGCAGGTAAGGCTCGCATTCACCTAATGAGGCATCCAGACCTACACCCAGGCTCAACTCTTCGCCCTCCTCATCTTCACCCTCATCCGAATACATGGAATCGATATCCATGAAATACCCACTTCCGGAGCGCAACCCGGCAGTCACTTTCTTCGTTTTGCGAGAGCGATTTTCCGTCACCACCTCCACCGGAGCTGGCTCGCAGGGCGCTGCCGCATACTGCATCTGCGAATCAAACAGAAGCACACGCTCCAGGGCGCTTCCCGTCAGACGCCCCATGCGGTTCAACAAGCCAGCGCCATAGAAAGCACGCCGGCCCCCTCGGTACGAATAGTGTGCATGATACGGTGTCAGCGAATAGCCCGGCCCCATCAAATCCCCGCGCCAGAAGACGGGCAGCATTTCGTGTGAGAGCGTAAGGCCCTCCATTTTCTCCTGGCGGGGACTGCGGGGAGCAAAGGAACGCGCCTCCCCTTTATAGAAGAACTCCTCCGGCTCCGGTGTGTTGTAATCCCCCACGGAAAGCATGCCGTCATCCACCGCATACAGCGTTACCTCGGCATCTGCAGGCTTACCCGCTGCACGCACTGCGCCGGAAATCGTTATCGTCTGTGCCGGGCGGCAAGCCGCCTCCGGCACTTCTAAATCAAGCTCCAGCTTATACCTGCTGATGGGTACAAACTTACTGCAGGAAGTATGCACAGCGGCCTCCCCCGGTTTCCGCGCCGGCAGCACCAGCGTGAAGGACAATGTACCCTCCTCTCCCGGCTGGAGTTCCACCGGGTATGCATGCTTACCGGCCTGAACCGGCAGCGTGAGGTGGCGCATTTTCTGCCGCTGCCCCACAAAAAGGTGCGCCGTGCCGGCATACGGCAAATCTGCCCGCAGCTCCACCACGCGGCCCTGAAGATGCACGCTCATCTCCGCAGAGGAATCGTCCTTGCGGTAATAGGAAACATAGTCCTTATGGCAGACCTCACGGTTGGCGGCATCCTTGCCGCTTATTTCCCAGTATTCAGCCTGACCACGCCAGGGCTCTGCATCCGGCAGCGGCACGCCGAACTCTGCATTCGCCGGGATATGCAGCTCGCCGCTCCAGAGCTCCACTTTCTGCTCTTTTCTGAAACCCAGGCCATTGGGATGCATCTCCGGCTTTTTCACCTCATCCACCAGCCGCAGGTAGAGTGTCTGCTCACGTCCCAGCACCTTATCAGTGCGGGCATCATACAGCACCACGCGCCCGTTGCGCACGCGGATGTAGAAATCGGCCGGGTGAATATCCTTGCTGTGCGTTTCGATACGCACATATTCCTCGCGGTCATTCGACACACTGCCCTCTACCGCAATGAATCCATGCTCGCGCTGCTGTTTCCAAACCTTGCGGGTGATTTCTGACTTGCCGGCAGCATCCAGAGTCAAGCGTTCATTCAAGCCATTAATAAGCAATTCACAGGCGGCATTCGCCACCGGCGTACCGCTGTAATCCACAGCAGACACACGCACCGTGAATTCCTCCGGCGCCACCGGGTCCACATCAATTTCCAGCGACACCTTGAACGAATCCCGCCGGAACACCTGGCAACTCACGCTGGTGCTTTCGCGGAAATCCCCTGCCTCCACGAGCAGGCGGTAATTCCCCGTCACGTCCTCCTCTCCCTCCGGCAGGGTATAGCTGGTTTCAAACGCGCCGAATTCCCCCAGAGACACCTCGCGGGTGTCCCATTCGCTGCCATCCGGACGGTGGAAGGTGAGTTTCGCCGTCTTTTCCGCCGGCAGCGCGCAGCTGCCATCTGCCAGCACGCGGCGCAGCACACCGCGCACATACACCGTATCACCCGGCCGGTACAGCGGGCGGTCCAGCACCAGCAGGGTGGATGCCTTCGGCTCCCGCGGATTCAGCAGGCTGCGATAACGGGAGCGGTAGGGCAGCTCAACCATCACCACATCATCGCCGGAGCGAACCCAGGCCTTGGGCGTTCCCTCCAGATTCTCCGGCAGCCAGGCGATGCCATTCTTAATGCTCAACTGGTGCACCTTCTTCTCTGCATCCAGGTACGAAACAGTACCGCTTTCCACCGGGCGGCCATCGGAGTACCGGTTCACCAGCACGGCGTCCTCACCCATGGTGACATTCAAATCCGTTACCTGCACAAGCACATCCTGCGTGACATCCAGGGATTCCTCTGCCCGCCCCAGGCGGCGGAGTGCAGCACGCACCGGGGCGTTGGCCACCTGCTGCAGACGCAGCAGGTACATTCCCGGAGTCGCAGGGCCACCCGTGGCGGCATCCAGTTTCAGCACCGCTTCTCCGCTGCTCAGCATGGCATCACTTCCGGCATTCACCACGCAGCCAGGCAGCGGGGTTGCGCCCTCCAGCACCTTGCGGCTGCGGGCAGCATTGCGGCGTTCCCGCTTCCGGGCACTAGTCAGGGTATTTTCTGCAGATTCCACCTCATCCCCCGGCACGGACATTCCTCGAAGCTCACGGGAGAGAAGCAGATCATACCGCAATTTAGCCGCAGCAACGCCCATAGCATTGCTCAGACTGTTATCATACGCGGTAGCGGTCATTTCATGAGCCAGACGCCAGGCGCTCACCTTCATGCCGGAGACATTGGCATACGGCACACGCAGGATGCGCTCTCCCTTGAGCGGCAACACTACCTGCCGCCCGGGGGCAAGCTCCGGCCAGACAGGATTGAGGGCAATGCGGTGGCGGTGTTCGCGCTGCGTCTTGAATCCCAGATAAGAAGACGTGCAGCCAGGCAGCACCACATCCAGCAGTTCGGGGGATGTGGCCGAGACCTCAATGATGAAGCCCATGGCCTGCCCCTGCGGGGTATAGGTCAGCTCCTCACCCTCCCGCCAGTGGGAATAGGCTTCCACCGTTTTCATCTCGACCACCCCGGCATAGCGGAACTCAATTTCGCGGTTGTTCAGCTTCACTTTCTTGCGCCCTGTTCCCGCCTTCACAGCCGCCGCTCCCGCGACTTCCAGCTGCATGCGCTCAAACAAGGCGGGCATATCGGCCAGCGGCATCGGGTGGCTGAAACTCACTTTCAGGCGATACCCTTTCTTTACATCGGAAAGCCATTCCACGCCCGTGCCCAGCTCCTGCAGCGGCGTGGCCGTGTCGCAAACGGGGTTCTCCGTATCAAAAGCGAGCTGTTCCCCCGGCACCAGCAGCAAATGCCATTCTTTCTCCGGGTCGAGCGGCTTCTCCGGGCGCAGCACCACATGCCCCGGCAGCGGTGTATCCTCGCGCAGATTCTGCCACACCGCCTCACCCAGCTTCTCCAGCACGCGCAAGGACACGCCACCGATTCCCTGTTTCAGGTACGCTGGTTCAGCCACAGCCGCCACGGTAGTGGTGTAGTAAGTATCACCAGAAAATATCCTCTCGTGCGCCTCGCGGAAGACGAACCGCGGCGCCTGACTGGCAGAAAGATTGCAGCTTTCCTGCGTAATCTGATTCTGCGCGCAGACCATCACGCACACGCCCCGGGAATCCATGAACGCCCGGCCGAGCAGCCTGTCTGCCGGACAGCGGAACACCTGCGGTTCAGCCGGTGCCGGCTCCCCGCCCAGGAACTTCGTGCCGGGCTTCAACTGGAACTTATACTCCGTGCTGCAGGAAGTTCCCGGCACAAAGCTGATTTCTAACCTGTCCTGGTCTACCCAGCGGGCAATCGGCTGGTGCTGCGCATCTCCGCTGATGGTGAAGATATCCAATCCCAGGTCACTGTCAGCAAGTTCTGACTTTTCCTCATCCTCCTCTTCATCCTCATCCAGCCGCCCATTTTCCACCACGGTGCGGCTCACCAGCGGCTGGTTATACTTCAGATACACTTTCTGGTTATAGTCATACGTATCCAGTGTCACGGCAGGCTGCGGCTCGGTCGCAGCCGCGCAATTCAGCATAACCCCCATGAAAATCAATACAAAATATTTCAGACAAGCGTCCATGAAACAATTTTATCAGATACAGGCAGCAGGACAAGCAAATTCGATTTTTTACACAGAATTGACATTTTCCCTAAAAAAAGGCTTGCGTCCGGCGCTAAGATGAGTATAATAGCCCCGCTTCCACGGCACACGTGGAAATGCGAACGCGGATGTAGCTCAGTGGTAGAGCGCAACCTTGCCAAGGTTGATGTCGTGGGTTCGAATCCCATCATCCGCTCTCACCAAAAACACGCGGATGTAGCTCAGTGGTAGAGCGCAACCTTGCCAAGGTTGATGTCGTGGGTTCGAATCCCATCATCCGCTCTCACCAAAAACATCGCGGATGTAGCTCAGTGGTAGAGCGCAACCTTGCCAAGGTTGATGTCGTGGGTTCGAATCCCATCATCCGCTCTTCAGACAGAAAGACCTGCCCAAAGGCAGGTCTTTTTTACTTTCCGGCTTGTTTCCAGCAACGATACCTGTTACCATACAAGCAGGTATGATACGCTTTGCATCCACAGACAGCCGCCGCGAAACCGGTAACATCAAATGGGATCTTCAGGGGCCGATTCCTTTCGGCATTGCCGATATGGACATCGAATCCCCGCCCTGCGTTGTTGATGCCTTGCAGCAACGCCTCAATCACAAATTCTACGGTTATGCGTTCATGACAGATGATCTCCGGCAAGCCATCTGCGCCTATCTGCATCATCGCCATGGAGTAGAACATCCGCAGCCGGAGTGGCTGCATGCCCTGCCTGGTTGCGTTCCGGCATTCACTCTAGTAGCCAAAACCTGCTGCACCCGCCCGGAACACGAGGTCATGGTCTGCTCACCGGTGTATCCCCCCATGTTGCATTGTCACGAGGATGCCAATTGCCGCCTGCTGACCGTACCTTTTATCCATCGCAATGGGACCTGGGAATTCGACTGGGAGGCTATGGAATCCACCGTTACCCCCAACACGCGCATGTTCCTGCTCTGCAACCCGCACAATCCGCTGGGGCGCGTATGGAGCCGGGAGGACATACTGCGGCTGGGTGACTTCTGCGAACGGCACGACCTGATTCTCTGCGCCGATGAAATCCACTGTGACCTGGTACTGAACGAAGGCCTGCAACACAACACGGCACTTAACCTGCCAGAACATATTCTGCAACGCACCGTCATGCTCAGCGCGCCGAGCAAGACATTCAACATTGCCGGCATCTGCTTCACCTACATGGCAGTGCCTAATGCAGAGCTGCTGGCCAGCATCCGCAAAATACAAGGGCACACCCTGCCCACGCTCAATGTATTTGCCTACGCAGCTTCACTCGCAGCATACCGCGATGGCTGGACATGGCACGAACAACTGCTGCGTACCCTGCGCGAAAACCGCGACATGCTGTATAGTTATCTGGAAAAGGAACTTCCTATGCTGCGCCCGCAACCGCTGGAAGCTACCTACCTGGCCTGGATTGACTGCTCTGCCCTGGGAGTGGAATCGCCGCACGATTTCTTCCTGGAAAAGGCAGATGTCTACCTGGATAACGGTGCCAATTTCGGCTCTCCCCAGCATGTGCGCCTGAACTTTGCCACATCACCAGAAATTCTGAAGCAAGGGCTGGATGCCATGCGCGATGCCGTGCGCGCACATCTGGCCTGACGTACTGCGTTACACCAGAACTATAACCTCCGCCCTGAGTTCAGCGCGGAGGATGTGAAGCCGCTAATGAGCGGGATGCCTGGGAGAAGGCGGAGAATTGAACCGGGGACGCCGCGCGCGCATTTTCTGAATACGTTCGCGCACTTCCTGGAGACGCTTCTCATCGTGGCTTTCCAGCAGCAGGGAAAGCTCGGCTTCCTGCTGGGAACGAGCCGCATCTGCCTGCGGGTGCATGGATACCAGCATGGCCAGCCGCTCTCGCATTTCTGGCGTGTAATCCGCGCGGGAAGTAATAAGCGACAACACCCCCAGCGTCATTTCGTTCTCGCGGGCAGCTCGATCTGTATTTCCTGCCGATGCCAAGGCTGCAGAGAAGCGGTCACGAGCAGCAATATAGAGCATCAGCATTTCTGTGCTGCCAGGGTTATCGGCCAGCAATGAGCGGGAATAACGGGACGCGCGTTCCAGCGTGCCGGCATCCACCTTGGCGCGGGGGCGCATACATTGCTGCACAAAGGCTCGTTTGAAGAGATGGTTATCCGGGTATCTGACCAGCAATTCCTCCAGAAACTGCTGAAAGCTCATCTTTTCCGGCAGCAGAACATTGCGCATACCGCGCGACGGAGCCTGCATCAGCAGCTCCACCCGGCGCATCTGCACCTTTTCATCATCGGGGCTCTGCTCTGCCAGTTCGTTGATGAGCGAAACAGCCTGTTTCTGATATTCTGCCCGCTGCCGGAATAAATCGCGATTCGATGCAGTCCCCCTCCCCTGCCGGGGTGGTTTCACGCGTTCCTGCCGGGGTGACCAACGGTGCTGGTAGCGGCTGCCTGTGCTAAGCATCTGCAGCGAACGCACCACTTCCAGCCGCGCTTCCTGCTCTGTCATTTCATTCAGGCGCTCCACCATCGGCTTAAGATTTGCTTCTGCTTCAGCCGGGCGGTTCTGAGCATACAATGCGGCACACAGCCCGTTCATCGAACGCACATAATCCGGCGAGCCAAAGGAAAGAAGCTGCAGCGAGCGGCTGAAATACTGCTCAGCCGTGGCATAATCTGCAGTCTGCAATGCTATGATGGCCAGCGTCCGGCAGGCATCTGACATCTCATCACCGTCCGTATCAGACAGCGTCGCAATCTCCTCATAATAAGGCATGAGCTGCTGAAGCAGCTGCGCATCAGCCTTGGAGGGCTGCCAGAGCGTATTATCGCCGGAATCCCGATCTGCCATGCTCGCAAAAATCTGCTGCAGAGCAGAATCGGCAATAGACGCATTGCGCTCTGCCTGCTGGCGCTGCCGGCTTTCCGCCACATAGCCCCACGCAATACTGCCAAACAGCAGAAACACCAGCAGGGCAGCCGCATGACTCCACGCCGCCACGGCAGGGCGACGACGGATCCACATGGCATAGCGCCGTGCCCAGGATGCCGGGCGTGCCAACACAGGTTCGCCATTCAGATAACGCCGCAAATCTGCAGCCATGTCTGCCATGGAGGCATAGCGGTCTTCGGGGTCAAAGCTGATACTCTTGTTGATGATGGCTCCCAGCTCCCCCTCACCGCGAAGAGCCTTGAGGGGTTCATTGCAGATGCGGTGAATCAGCTTGCCGGGCTCCGATTCGCGGAACGCGGGGCGATTGCTGAGCAATTCATAAAGAGTGACACCCAGACTGTACTGGTCACCTGCGTACGAATTTTCCCCTTTCATCAAGCGCTCCGGCGGCATATAACGCAATGTGCCGTCGTGGCTCTGCGTCACCAACGGGGCGGATTCTCCATTATTCAGCACCGTAGCAAGCCCGAAATCCCCCACTCGCAATACCCCGTCAGCATCCATTAAAAGGTTGCCGGGCTTCACATCGCGGTGCAACACGCCGCAGGAATGAGCATAAGCCAGCGCCTGCGCGGCCTGCAGTCCCACACGCGCCACCGCCTGCTCATAAGGTTGGCCGGGATAGGCTTTTCTGATACAAGCGGGAGTAACCCCCTGCCCCTGAACCAGACTCATCACATAATAACGATAATCGCCCTCCTGCCCTGCACCGAATACCTCAACAATGTTAGTATGATGCAGCGCAGCAATCACTCGTGATTCATTTTCAAAAGCCTCACGGTGGCGCTCATCTGCATTCCACACCGGAGAAAGAATCTTGACAGCCACCTCTCGATTCAGCGACTCCTGCAGAGCACGGAACACCGTGCCCATGCCGCCCGCGCCTATGCGCTCCAACAAACGATAGCCACCCAGGGAGTCAGGGTAGCGTCCGGCATACACTGTGGCACTGTGCGTGCTCACGCTCAGGCTCTCCATCTCCACCATCCCCTTGAGCAAGTCTCGCAGCTCATCGGCATACTCCGGGTGCTCAGCCGTAAAGTCAGCCAACGACGGTGCTTCCCCCTTTCGCAAAGCGTCAAGGTACTCCTCCACCAGCTCTGCCAGGTGTTCTTCTCTATCCGGGGTGTCAGGCATAGGGATTCTCGTGGTATACTAATTCCTGGAAGCGCTTCAAGGCGCGCACATAGCGGATACTGGCAGCTTTAGGCTCAATGCCCAGCACAGCAGCGCATTCGGCATTGCCCATTTCCTCAAAATGGCGCAACTCCAGAATCTCGCGGTCAATAGCCGAAAGCTGCGCCAGTACGCGCCGGGCCATAGCCTGGCGCTCCAAGCGTTCCAGATGCGTACGCGGGCTGGAAATCGTATCGGCAAAATGAGCCCAGGCATCTGCCACGCCCTCATCATCCTCCGGACAGCGTTCCTTCATGGCATCCCGCTTTGCAGCAGCCAGATGATGTCGCTCCATATCAGTGAGCGTCTGCAAGGCAATGCGGCGCAGTTTCACATACATGGGCACCTCCGGCTCGGCCTTCAGATAATCAAGCCGCTTGCCACAAGCCAGGTACGTTTCCTGCAACAAATCCTCTGCGCTCAACCGACGCTGCAAAGCCGCGGGCATGCGCAGCACCAGCACGCGCAGCAAGCGCTCTCGGTGCTCCTGCCACATCTCGGCCAACCACAGATTTGCAGGTATCTCGCTCATGATGCAGAGTAAAACAAAGGCGGTCTGCCGTTAACTTCCCTGAACAGGGAAACGCAGACCGCCGGAAAATTCTACAAGGCAGAACGCGTCATTCCGTCACGTTTTCCTCGCGCAGGTCACGCACCATCAGCTCCTGCAGAGCTTCGCTCGGGTGCTTGCCGTTGTACAGAATATCGTACATGGCATCCGTAATCGGCGTGCGAACCCCCAGACTGCGGGCCATCTGGAAAGTAGAGAGCGTGTTCGGCACGCCTTCCACCACCTGGCCAATCTGCTTCAAGCATTCATCCAGCGGCATCCCCTTGGCCAGCAGGCGTCCGGCGGTCAGGTTGCGGCTGTGGTCAGAATAGCAGGTCACCACCAGGTCACCCATACCGGAAAGCCCCATGAAGGTTTCCATGCGGCCACCACGGGCAATACCCAGACGCGTCATTTCAGCCAGACCGCGGGTAGAAAGTGCCGCACGGGCATTATCACCCAAGCCCAGACCGGCGCAGATACCGCTGGCCAGTGCAAACACATTCTTGATAGCGCCGCCAATCTGCATACCCACCACGTCACTGCTGGTGTAGATGCGCAGGAACCCGGTGCTCATGCGTTTCTGCACAGCCTTGGCAATTTCAATATCCTCGAAACCAATAAGAGTGAGGCTCGGCAGCCCCTGCACGATATCCTCCGCGTGATTCGGGCCGGAAAGCGCACCCACAGGATAAGGCACGTAGGAGGAAATAATCTCGCTCATGAGCAGATTGGTATCCTTCTCAATGCCCTTGGAGCAGGTCACAATAACGGCATTCTCTGCCAGGCCCACATCTGCCAGGCTCTGTGCCACGCTGCGCATCACCACGCTGGGCACCACCACAATCACCAGTTCAGAACCGGCCACATCAGCCCAATTGCTCGTCACCTTCACATTCTCCGGCAGCGGGCGCGCACCCTTGACGGGCACAAGGCTCATGCGGGTTTCACGGATTGCAGCGGCTTCCTCCTCCTTATAGGTCCAGAGCACCACTTCCCCTCCATTCTGGGAAGCGGTATATGCCAGGGCTGTGCCCCAGGCTCCGGCACCGATGACGGCAGTCTTGTTAAAAGTACGTTCCATATTATTCAGAAAATTAATTTTTAGGAGCAAAGGCTTTCGGTTCCGTGCCATTCTTGATGCGCACCAGATTGGCGCGGTGCTTCCAGGTCACCAGCACCAAAATGAGGAAGAGCAGGCCCAGCACCATGCCATCGGCCACGGAATAAGCACCCGTACCATACCAGAGTTCAATGGCAGCCGCCAGCATCATCCCCACACCGGCCATGATGCTGGAGAATGAGACATAGCGGGTAATCACCATGCTGACCAGCCAGAAAAGCAGCGCCGCGCCACCCACCCAGGGAGAAAGCGCAAACAGGCAGCCGCCTGTGGTGGCCACACCCTTGCCGCCCTTGAACTTCAGGAAACAGGTGAAGGTGTGCCCCAGAATCAGTGCAAACATCATCCCCAGGAACCAGCCCATATCTGCCGAGCTGAATGCGGCCAAATCACCACCCAGGTGACACTTCATGCACAGCAGCGGGGCAAAGCCCTTCAGGAAATCCATCACAAATACGGGAATACCCCAACCCTTGCCTAAAACACGCACGGCATTGGTAGCACCGATGTTGCGCGACCCATGCTCACGCAAATCAATACCATTCAGACGCCCGGCAATGTAACCGAACGGCACAGAACCAATCAGGTAGGCTGCAACGATATACAAAATATTCTCAACCATGTGCATCCATTATAACCTTTTTTTCTGTTATTGCAACAGGTTTTTTAGGAAAGGTTAAACTAAACCGACCAGGGAGAGGCCTGATACGCTGCATCTATGGCATCATTAAGAAGATTCCGCACCTGCGCAACCTCAGAAATGCCGATAAGGCCCCGCGGCACTTTACTGCCGTTCACCTCCTCGAAATCAAACACAATGTCCCCGCCGCCATCCGGACGTTCATTCACCGCCTGCACCAGCCCCAGCATGAGGAACCATTCCTGTGCATCCCCGCCCTGCACCGGCAGTGCCAGCACGCGCTTCGGAGTAATGGCGTACAGCATGGAGGTAAGGGCGGCGGAATCCGCCTTGCGGAACAGGCGGCTCAGCAGCCCCGTTTTCTGCGGAGCTGCTGCAACACCCCCGCCTTTACCTGTCCAGAGCGGGGTTTCACCCTCGCGCAGCGCGGCGGCAAGCATCTGTTGTTCAGCCGGGGTCATCGCAGGAACATGCGCAGCAGCGCACTCTTCAGCTTGTTGTACGGCTGGTAGCGGAAGGGAAGATCCAGCCAGTTGGCTTTCTTGAGGATGGACTTGTAGTGCGTAAAGGTATCAAACCCGGTCTTGCCATGGTAAGAGCCCATACCGCTGTTGCCGACACCGCCAAAGGGCATGCCATGCACAGCCAGGTGCACAATGGTATCATTCACGCAGCCACCGCCAAATGCCAGGTGGTTGCGGAAGCAGCGCTCCGTGCCTTTATCCGTGGTGAAGAGGTAGGAAGCCAGCGGACGCGGACGAGAAAGCACGAAGCCCTCCACATCCTCCCATTTCTCCCAGGTGAGCATGGGCAGAATCGGCCCGAAGATTTCATCCTGCATGCAGGCAGAATCAAGCGTCACGCCATCCAGCAGAGTGGGTTCAATGCGCAGCGTCTCAGCATCGCCCTGCCCGCCCACCACGATGGTGGCGTCATCCATGAGCCCCATAAGGCGCTTGAAATGGCGGGAATTGATGATATGTGTCAGGTTCTCATTCTGCACCGGGTGGTCGCCCAGCATCTCGTTCACCGCCTCGCGGAATTCGGACATAAATTCCTGCTTCCGGCTACTGTGAATGAGCAGGTAATCCGGCGCCACGCAGGTCTGGCCGGCATTAAGAATCTTACCGAAGGCAATGCGGCGGGCCGCCACCTTCACATTAGCAGAGGCATCCACAATACAGGGGCTCTTGCCGCCCAGCTCCAGTGTCACCGGGGTAAGCTGGCGTGCTGCAGCCGCCATGACATTGAGTCCCACGGACGGGCTGCCGGTAAAGAAGATGTAGTCGAGCTTTTCCTCCAGCAGGGCGTTGCAATCCTCATGGCTACCCAGCACCACTTTCACGTATTCCGCCGGGAAGATACTGCCCAGCATCTCTGCCAGCACGGCAGATGTGTGGGGAGTGGAGGATGACGGCTTCACAATGCAGCAGTTGCCGGCAGAAAGCGCCGCCACCAACGGATCCAGGAACAGGAGCACCGGGTAATTCCACGGACTCATGATGAGCACCACGCCGTAGGGATCAGCCTCCACCCGGCAGCGGCTCGGGAAGTGCGCCAGCCCCGCAGCCACGCGACGAGGTCTGCTCCATTTGCGAATATTTTTGAGCGTATCGCTCAGGCTTCCCAGTACCAGCCCGATTTCGCACATGTAACTCTCTGCCGCGCTCTTCCCCAGGTCGGCATGCAGCGCCTCCGCAATGCGGGGTTCCCACTCGCGGATGGTTTTCTGCAGCTTTTTGAGTGCACGGATGCGGAACTCCACATCACGCGTCACATGGGTCTGGAAAAACTTGCGTTGGTTTTCAACAATCTGGTGCATATCAGTAAGCAGCGTTCAGGATTTCAACCACCTGGGCTTCATCGGCGGTGCGCGGATTCACAATGAGCGCCCCGTCATTCACCGCAAACTCTGCCACCTTGGCAAAGTCATCCTTGTTCACCCCGGCATCCTGCAGAGTGAGCGGCAGACCGCAGATGGCATTCAGACGGCGGCTCAGGGCCTCCACTGCCTCAATGGCAGCAGCAGCGCGGCTGTCTGCCGGCGTGGCCAGGGCGGCATCCATACCCACCATCCAGGGCAGCAGTTCAGCGTATGCAGCGGCACAGTGGCTCAGGTTGTAGCGCATCACATGCGGCAGCAGAATCGTCATGGCCACGGCATGCGGCACATGGCACACACCACCCAGCGCATGCCCGATGGCATGCACCGCGCCCACCATGCTGTTAGAGAAAGCAATTCCGGCCATCGTGGAGGCCACAGCCATGGCATAGCGGGCCTTCTTATCGGAGCCATTGCGGGTGGCTGCTTCCAGGTTCTCGAAAATGAGCTTGATGGCAGCCGTGCCGTAGGCGGAGCTCATCGGGTTGGCCTGCAGGCAGGTGCAGGCTTCAATGGCATGCACCATGGCGTCGTACCCGGTGCTGGCCGTTGCCTTGGGCGGCAGGCCTTCCGTCATGCGCGGGTCAATCACCGCGGCATCCGGCTGCACATAGGGAGAAAGGAATTCCATTTTCACGCCGTTGGCATCGTTGCGGATAACCGCCACACCAGTGCACTCGGATCCGGTGCCGGAGGTGGTGGGCACCACGACAAAGGGAATATACTTGCCACGCACCAGATTATCCACCCCGCCGATGGCGAGGATGTCCTCGGCCTCCTGAGAAAGCACCAGGCGCACCCCCTTGGCCGTGTCAATGACCGAGCCACCACCCACTGCCACCAGGGCATCGCACCCGGAGCGGCGGTACAGGGCTGCAATATCATTCACGACTTTCAGGGACGAATCCACCGGAATATCGGTAAAGGTGCAGGCGGGCGTGCATCCCTCAGCCGCCATGGCATCCACCACCAGCTGCATGGTGCCGATTTTTGCCAGCACCGCATCGGAAAGCAGCATGGGAGCTTTGGCACCCAGGTGCTCCAGTTCATTGGCAAGACGCTCCAGCGCGGATTCTCCGCAGAGCAGCTTTACAGAGTTGTGAAATTCAAAATACTTATTCATAATCAATTATAGCGACCAGTCAGGAATCCGCAGAGAATACAACCATACACCCGCAGCGGATTCACCTGCAAGGACGGAATATCAGTTAAAATATGTTTTGTAATGAACCTGGGGAACAAATACCCCTCCACCAGATTCACCAGGCGCGCCAGGTGCATCACATCCGCAATCTCACCCTGCATGCTGAAGGCATGCTGCGCATAAGCCTGCGCCAGCCCCATCTGCCCGGTAAACATGCGGAACGAAATGCCCGTGGATTTGAGGCGCAGAGCGCAGACCGGCTTCTCCAGCGCAGTCAGGCGGCTCAGCTTCCCCTCTTTCCACTGCACAAAGAGCTGCGGGGCATTGTGCCCGGTCTGCAGCGCATAGCTGAGCCCCTCCGGCATGCGGTCAAATTCATCCTTTACCCGGGAATCGAGCTTATACAGCTCCACCAGCGCAGCATGAACCACGCGCAGCACAATCCCCACCGTCAATTTCTGCAATGTGAGCTTCATAGGAAAATCATTCGCCTCGCTGTGCTGCAGCCCGGTTCAGACGGTCCATCATGGCCATACCAAGCCCCATCTTCGGCAGTTCCTCTGCCACAATCACATCCACGGCCTCGCATTCATCCATGGCGCGCATCACCGCAAACAAACGCACCGCAGCCTCGGCCAGGCGTCCGCTGCCCGGGGAAAGCGGCATTACTTCCTCCCAGCAGTCCTGCGCAGCCAGCGGAGAATCGCCCTGGTAGGTAATCAGGCCATAGCGCACGCCCTCCTGCGGGGTGAATTCCTCCTTCGGGTCATGCAGCAGAAGCGGCTTGGTGGGGGCGTAGTGGCTCTTGAGCATGCCGGGGGCACTCGGCGTGGCGGCCTCGATATCACTACCCTTACCCGGCTTCACCACCTTGCAGATTTTGCGGAGCTTCTCGCGGGTCACCGGGCCCTCGCGCAGCACGCGCACCGCGGGGTTGCCCTTTTCGTCCAGACAGGGCTGCAGAATCGTGCTTTCCAGGCCCTCCGAACAGGCACCGGCATCCAGCACCAGCGGAATGGAGCCACCCAGTTCCTTCAGCACCGCTGGAGCACTCGTGGGCGAAATGTGCCCGAAACGGTTGGCACTCGGCGCGGCAATCGGGTGCCCCAGGGCACGGGAAACCGCGCGCATCACCTCGTGGCTCGTCACGCGGCAGGCCACGGTGGGCAGACCACTCGTCACAATATCCGGCACACATTCCTTGCGGGGCAACACCAGCGTCATCGGCCCCGGCCAGAATTCCTTCACCAGTTTATCCACCAGCGGCTGCAGCTCTGCCGGCACTTCGGTGATATCCTTCAGCGCCTTGCCATTGGGCAGATGGCAGATGAGCGGGTCAAAACTCGGGCGTCCCTTCACCTCAAACACCTTGGCAACAGCATCCGGGTTAAACGCATCTGCTCCAAGGCCATATACCGTTTCCGTAGGAATGGCCACCAGGCCGCCCTCTGCCAGCACAGCGGCGGCTTCCTTGTAAATACTGCGGCAATCCTCCAGCGGGTCTACCTCAATCACGCGAGTCTCCATGCGTTCATCATAGACCATACTCCACCAATAGTCAATGATAATGAAAAGCCAGGCGACGCAAAAAAACGAATATGCTCAACGCTTCAACATCTCGCACATGCGCTGCCAGGCGGCGTATTCGGGCGTATCCTGCGGAACCGGGGTGGGCGTCTTCCGGCGGCGGCGGCTTCCTGGCGGGTTCTCCTGCAAGCGCTCCAGCGGCAGCCATGTCTGAGCCTCGCCATCTTCATCTCCGCTTGGCATCAGCGTGGGGTCTGCGCCATATTGCAGCAGAAGACGAAGCACCGGTTCCATTTTCGGCAGGTCTTCAGGAAAACTGCAGGCGTGCTCAACCACCCGCTGCAGCACATTACGC
>JAFZGH010000042.1 GCA_017555465.1 Akkermansia sp.
ATTGTACGACCGACGCGATATGCGCACTACGGTGAAAGTCCGTAAGGAGCCGCGATGATGCGGAATCCCAGACCTGAAGAACAACTGCGGGGAGATAACGAACCGTGGAAGAGGAAGTTCGAGGGGAAATCCCGACTGTACGAACAGAAACTGCATATAAGGCCGGATGGATGGACGAGGTTGCAATAAATGCCGAAATCCAATACATCATCAAGAATCCATAAGGTAGATGCAGACGGCGCGGGAGGAAAGTAGCATAGTCATATTCGGTGAGAACCTGCTAAGGCCTGAAAGGGTGACGGGGAAGAAACGCCCGGAAGCAGGTAGTCAGCAGAGGCATAGTACCCATCCCTTGGTGGGGAAGGCCGAAATCCAACACAGCACAGAACAGCCCGAAACTCATGAACGTGGAGAGGCAGAACCAAGACACCTTATATCAGATGGAGTTCGATTTTGACACCCCATCCGAGGAGGTGCGCCCACTTGGAAGCGGTGAGGGTGCGAATCCCACAGCTGCGCCAACGCGGGAGCAGCAAGCGTTCGCGGCGTGGAGGGAGGAACTGAACTGGGAGGAGCGCATACTTGAGAATATAGCACACCGCTATAATCTGGAGCATGCATGCCAGCGAGTGAAAAGCAACAAGGGAGCCCCTGGGATAGACGGCATGACCGTGGAAGACCTGGAGCGATGGCTGAGCACCCACATGGCAGAACTGAGAGAGCAACTGCTCAACGGCAATTACCAACCGCAGGGGGTAAAAGGAGTGAGCATCCCCAAACCCAACGGCGGGCGGCGACAACTGGGCATACCAACGGCTATAGACCGACTGGTACAACAGGCCTTTGTGCAAGCGCTCACCCCCATACTCGACCCACAGATGAGTGAATCGAGCTATGGCTTCCGACCGCACCGAAGCGCCCACCAAGCCCTCAAGGCAGCCTCCGCATACGTGGAGGATGGCTACACCATAGCCGTAGACCTAGACTTGGAGAAGTTCTTCGATAAGGTCAACCACGACATCCTGATGTCGAGACTGGCACGACGCATCAAAGACAAACGAGTGCTCTACTACATCCGCCGAATGCTCAAGGCGGGCATGATGGATAACGAAGGCATAAAGCAGAAGCGAGAACAAGGCACACCACAAGGTGGCCCCCTATCACCGCTGCTTGCCAACGTGTTGCTGGATGACTTGGACAGGGAATTGGAGGGTAGAGGACTGCACTTCTGCCGCTACGCGGACGACTGCATGATATTCGTGAGAACGATGGAAGCAGGAGAACGCGTGCTGAGAAGCATCAGCCGATACCTCGAAGATGAACTGAAACTCAAAGTCAACCGTCAGAAAAGCAAGGTGGATAAAGTAAGGAACTGTACCTACCTTGGCTACATCATAGGAGTAGGAGGGACGCTGAGAATAGCGCCGGCAAGCGTAAAGAAACTAAAGGGAAGAATACGGATTATAACCCGCCGGAACCGCCCCATCCCTTTACGCGAAGTAATAGCAGAACTCATCCCCGTGATAAGAGGGTGGACGAATTACTTCAAGCTGGCAGCAATCAACAAGCTATGCCGGGAACTCGACGAATGGACGCGCCGCAAGTTGCGGTGCTTGCGTCTCAAACAATGCAAACACCCCAGAGGCATCCGACGCTTCCTCGAGAGTATAGGATGCAAGCGAAATCTATGGAGTGGTATTGTAGCAATGGGACGCCGATGGTGGAGAATAGCATGCTCGCAACCCGCAAATATCAGTATGGATAATGCATGGCTGCGAGCAGAGGGATATATCTCGTTTAATCAACTCCTCAATCGCTGATTGGAAACCGCCGTATGCCATAAATGGCACGTACGGTGGTGTGAGAGGGGGCGAAAGCCCCCTACTCAATTCCCTTGTTCGCGGCGCTGGCGCAGGTATTCCATGCGCTCAGCAATGCGCAGCTCCAAACCGTTTGTGGTTGGGTGGTAATAGACACGACCTTCGGGCAGGTAAGCCTGGGGGACAAAGTTATCGTCGTAATCGTGGGCGTATTTGTACTGGGTGGCATCCTCTGCCACGCCGCGGAGTTTTGCCAGTTTCTTTCGGGTGGGGGTGGCCAGGTGGTCAGGCACAGCGAGCGTGCGACCCTCCTTCACATCCTTAAGAGCAGCATTGATGCCCATGTAGGCAGAGTTGCTCTTGGGGGCGGTGGCAATATACACCGTGGCATGAGCCAGCGGTATGCGGGCTTCGGGCATACCCAGCATTTCCGCAGCTTTTGCGGCATCCATGGCTACACGCAGGGCATTGGAATCGGCCAGCCCCACATCCTCACTGGCACAGATGACCAGGCGGCGTGCAATGAAACGGATATCCTCGCCCGCGTTAAGCATGAAGGCAAGCCAATAGAGGGCGGCATCAGGGTCGCTGCCACGCATGGATTTAATGAACGCAGAAATCGTATCGTAGTGACCATCTCCGGCGCGGTCATATTTCACCGCTTTTTTCTGGATGGATTCCTCTGCTACAGGCAGGGTTACATGCACCACGCCATCTGCCCCCGGCGCGGTGGAAAGGGCCGCCACTTCCAATGCAGTCAGGGCCTTGCGGGCATCACCATCGGCCTTCAGGGCAATGTGCTCCAGCGCCTCGGCATCCAGCTGCAGCGGCAACTTGCCCAGGCCACGTTCCTCGTCTGCCGCAGCACGGCGCAGCAATGCCACAATCTCAGAATCCGGCACCGGCTCCAGCGGAAAAATCTGCGAGCGGGAGAGCATGGCCGAATTGATGGCAAAGTACGGATTCTCCGTTGTTGCACCAATGAAACGTACCGTGCCGCGCTCCAGATGTGGCAGCAGCACATCCTGCTGCGCCTTATTGAAGCGGTGCAACTCATCCACAAAGAGGATGGTTTTCTGCCCATGTACAGCCATGCGGCTGCGGGCTTCCTCAATCTTGGCGCGGATTTCGCTCACGTTGGATTCCACGCCGTTGAGCATCACAAAAAACGCACTGGTGCAGCGGGCTATCACATACGCCAGAGTCGTTTTCCCCACACCGGGAGGCCCATAAAAAATCAAGGAGGAAAAGCGGTCTGTCTCAATGGCCCGGCGGAGCAATTTTCCATCGGCCAGCAAATGCTTCTGCCCGGCGACATCCTCAAGGGATTCCGGACGCATGCGGGCAGCCAGGGGCATCTGCTGTGTTTCAGATACGGGCGGTTGAGGCGTTTCGCCATGAGGGGTAAAAAGCTCGTATTGCATAGCAGCGGATTACACACGGGGTGCCGCAGAGCGGAGTTGACGGAAAATTTCGCTCTGGCGTTGCTGCAGCGGCGCCAGAGAAGTTTCATACGAGGCAACCTTCTGGCGAGGCTCTGTATACAAGCGGCGGTATGCCGCCACGCGGGAAACAATCATATCCTGCACCAAAGAAGCCATTTGCTCCATCATACGCTCATGCAGCGGCTCTGCGCAGGTCTTGATGAGAGCATGGATTTTCCGAACCACCAGAAGGTGAATACAGGAGCCAAGAAGCCAGAAGAAGGCAGCCATCCCCAGAGAGGAAACAGCCAGAACATCCAGCGAAAGCACACCGAGCAAACCAGCCAGAATGAGGGACAAACTCAGGCACACCACAAAGAAGCGCATCCAGTCTACCTGGCATTTGAACAAGGAGGAAAAAGCACTGCGGATTTTCAGATGCCGGAACGGCTCATATATAGGGCTCTTCATACGGCTGCGCAACTGCAGCAATTCTGCCTCCAGCTGTTCTCCCGGGAATTCGCCGATTTCGCATTGAAGCGTCTGCTTCATGCGCGGACGCACGCTGCGCCAGTGGCCTGCACAAGACACGACGAACTGCTTATCCAGTTCCTCCTGATGCAGCGCAACATCATCCAGCACCAGACGGTAATACAGGTTCTCCGACGCGGCCCCATATCCCTCCAGCCGTATCAGAGCCACAGGAGAAAGAAACCAGCCGAGACTGCGGCGAAGCTGGCGCAGCAACAATGGCATGCAACGCTGTGCCGCCCCGGCATAATTCAAAATACAATTGCGCACCCCCTGCATCTGGCGCGCCTGAAAATTATCAATCTCCTGCTCAATACCCTGCAGGAAGCCGCTGTCTGTACGAGCCACAGCATCACGAGCCTTGAGCACACTGCCTTGCTTATACAGAAGGTCTGAGCCCCGGCGCATCACCTCTCGAATAGCTGCGCGCAAGCCTCCTGAGGAAGATTCCATAGCCTCCATGACACGCGTACCAAACTCCGCAGCCAACGCAGGATTTGTCGGGTTTATCTGATACACCGGAAGAACTCGCCCAACGCGTTCGCGGCACAGGGTGCGCACCTTGTCACTCAGCGTTACGGTATGTTCTGCATCCAGCGCATCCGTATGCGTCAACGCCACCAGACAAGCCGGGCCGCCGTCCTCCGGCAGCGGAGCCAGCATTTCCCACACTGGAGAACTCTGTACATCTCGCGCATCCACCACAGCAACCACAGCATCAGCACCAGGCAGAAGCGGCGAAACGGCTTCTGCCACGTCCGGCTGCTCACAGCCGCGGGTCGAGACCAATTCAAGCCCCGCAATTCCGGGTTCTGCCAGGTAACGGCAGTGGTCAGCATCTCCTCCGGTGTTCAGGTAGCGCCAGCGAAGGTAATGATGAGCCGGTGCCACTCTGGCCAGCACCGGGCAACCGACCATGCCCGCCAGCAACTGAGATTTGCCGCTTCCATCTGCACCAATCACAACCACGCGGCAATCATCGGCCATCCGGTCAACAGCCTGTTCGACCGACTCTCTGGATTCATTAAGTCCTTCATCTTCAATATCTGCACACAGCTCCACGGCTTGCTGCGCCCAATAGCGCACCAAACTCTCCTGAGCCCTGTAACAGCGTTTCAACATAAGGACAAGGCATTATACCGGGAGCACTTCGGAATGTCCACCACAAAACACGTGTTCCCACAGAGAAAAAGTTACTGCGGAAGCTGGGTGTATTCCGGTGCAGGAATATCCTCCAGCACAGGCGCTGCAGACGGCTGCTGCGGAGTCATGACAGCCGGTGGCAGCGGGGCATCATCCTCCGGCAAAGAAATGAGCGTCCCCAGTTTTTCAAAAGCTTTCGGGAAAAAGGCACGAGCACGCTCACGGGCTTCCGTTATCCCCTGAGCCGTGGGTTTCACGCCGGCTACATCATCAAAGTTCACGGCGCGGCGGAAAATACGGGGATCATTACCGAACACCATATACCGATTCACCAGCAGAGGGTTTGTCTGCGTAGTTACTTTCTTTTCAATGACCGTAAAGGCCATTTCTACTCCATGAGCACGCAATGAGTCCTGCATTTGCGGGGTATGGTAGCCACCCGGATAACAGAACGTACTGCATACACCGAAGAGGTTGCGCAGGTTGGAAATGGAATCAGGAATTTCCTTTTGCAGAAGCTCTGCATATTCCGGCGAGTCGGGAGCTAACGCTTTCCACTTGCTGGGGTAAGGGTGAGATGCCGAATGGCTGCCCACCGTGGCGCCACAACTCATCATCTCCCGGATTTGCTCATGAGCCATTGAAAGCCCCTTACCACCCAGGAAATCGGTATACAGATACAACGTAAACGGATACTTGTAAGCTTTGAGAATCGGGAAGGCTTCGGTGTGCACGTTAATCCAGCCATCGTCTATGGTAATCAGCACACAACGCTCCGGCAGGCAGCGTTCTCCCAGCAGCCACTCCCGGAAATCCTGCATGGTGATAACCGCAATCCCGGCATCCTGGATATACTGCATCTGCTGGCAGAACTCTGCTGTGCGCAGGCACATTTCGGTAGCCGGGCGAGTATTGCTGAAATCGTGATACCCCAGCACAGCTACACGAGTCTGCTCTCGCGGCACAAGTGGCTGGGAAAACTCCCGGGTTACCCAGTCGCCATTACATTCCCGTTTTTCAAGAGCACCCGCAGCGGGAAGCTGACTCACCGGCCGCGGCTGCAGTACCGGGTCTTTCAAATCCGCCACAGGAGTTTCCGCTTCCTCCTCCTGAACAGGAATCATTTCCGGCTCTTCCTGAACAGGTTGAGGAGCCGATGCTAAAGACGTAGGATCGAGCTCCACCACCGGAGGCAAAGGTGGCTGAACCGCATCCACAGCAGCAGTATTCACCCCAGACATCACTGCATCCATGAGGCCATTTCCAGGAGAAACAATTTCCACTGTTGGTGATTCGGAGCCGTGCCTGTCCGCCACACTACGAACCTGCTGCAAAATAGCAGAATCCTGCTCCGGTGCACCGAAATTCACAGCCCTGGCAAAGGCTTCCATATCACGCACCATGTAGCGGTTCAGCATATAAGCCGGTGTAGAATGCAGCACCTTTCCCTCACGACGGCCAAAGGCCACCCGGTAGCCATAAATCGCCAGGTTTTCCATCATGTCGGCGTTGGCATAGCCTCGCGGATAGGAAAAAGCCTCGCAACTACCGAAATATGCCGTTATCCGTTGAGCAGAAACACCCAGTTCCCGTTCAGCAAGCTTGAAGGAGGCCTCTGGGCCACTTTCCGATGCAAACACCCAGTCGCAAGCCTGAGGACGCGTCATACTGCAGCTGCCAATGCTGGCACCTGCACGACGCATGGCATTCAAACGGGCCGGACTCAACACTGCTCCCTTCTGCTGTAAATTGCGGCCATCGGCAAACACGACAAAGGGAAAGCCATATTCCTTGAGCACCGGATAAGCTACAGCATAAGTACTGATATCAGCCTCGTCGAGAGTTATCAACACACTACGCTCCGGCAGAGATTCCTCACCCCGGTGCCAGCGTATGAACTGATTGAGAGACACCGGCGTAATACCCTGCTCTTTCAGATAGGTCATCTGCGCGAGAAAGGTAGTAGCCGTGATACCAGGCATACCCACCCCCGAAGCAAATCCGCCATAGCCCAACACCGCCACCTGCACTGGCGTAATTGACGGCTGTTCAACTGCCGCGGGCGCTGCGTCCTCCTGCGCCATTGACGGCAAGGAGCAGCAAAGCAACGCCAGCAAAAGAACACCCATACCTGTGCAACCCGGTTTCATGTAGATAGGAGCTTAGCACAAGCAGCCGATTTTGCAAGGAAATTTCCTTATCTGCCGGGTACCATTTCGAAACTGAATCCCTTCAGATACTCCGTTTCGGGGATATTCAGCAGAATCGGGTGGTCAGGGCTCTGACCGTGCACATGGGTCTGGCGAAGTGTGCAGTGACCATCCACGGCAGCATCACAGATTGTCTGTTTGAACAGGTTGGCGCTGATGTGGTGCGAGCAGCTGAAGGTGGACAGCACGCCACCGAGCGGCAGCATCTGCATGGCGCGCAGGTGAATTTCCTTGTAACCGCGCAATGCACCATTGAGGCTCTTCTTATTACGGGTAAAGCTGGGCGGGTCAAGGATGATGAGGTCCCACTTCGGATCGGCCCCGTTGCGTACCTTGTCACTCTCGCGCTTCAGGAAATCAAAAGCATTTTCTGCCACGGCTTCAATCTCGACACCATTGAGCTGGGCATTCTGGCGCACAGAAGCAATAGCTTCTTCAGAAATATCCACCGCAGTCACACTGGCAGCGCCAGCCTTGGCACAAGCCAGAGCAAAGCCACCCTGGTTGCAAAAACAGTCCAGCACGCGGCGGCCGCGTGCCAGGCGGGCCACCTCCTGGTAATTCTGCAACTGGTCGAGGTACAGACCAGTCTTCTGCCCCGTGGCCAGGTCAACCATGAACTTGATGCCGCGGCCAGTGGCCACAAAAGGCTCCGGCTGTTCACCCATGGCTACATAGGTTTCCTGTTCAATCCCCTCTGCCACCAGCATGGGAGAATCGTTGCGCACAATGATGGTACGCGGCTGGAACAGGTCGTTAAGGATATCCTTGATAAGGCCCAGGCGCTGGTACATGGCCATGGTCAGAGTCTGCACCACCAGCACATCGGCATAACGGTCGACAATCAGACCTGGCAGGCCATCGCTCTCACTCCACACTAGACGCATCATCTCCTCACCCGGCAGCCAGCGTTCGCGCAACATGGCCGCCTGCGAAATGCGCCGGGCAAAGAAATCGCGGTCCAGATCCTGCTTACGGCGGGAGAAACGACGCGCCACAATCTGAGAGTGGGGGTTATACATGGCAGAGCCCAGATAGCGGTCACGCTGATCCTTGAGCAGCACTACATCACCCGGCTGGGGATTGCCGAACACCGTGCGCACCTCAGTACCGTAAACCCAGTCGTGACCATGAAAAATACGCGCCTTGGGCGCAATGATAAGACCTGCCATAACGCGCGCTACCATACCGCAAATACACGCCCATGTCAAGATTTTCAAACAAAAAGAGGGTGGTGTGAATCTCACACCACCCTCCAGAGGAAACTATAATGCAACTTACCCCTGCTGGGCAGCCTTACGGGCTGCTTTCTCTGCCGCCTTAGCAGCCTTGGCTGCCATCTTCTCCTTTTCCTCTGCAGAAAGAATGCGCGGGAACACCGGACTGGGAGCCTGCACGCTGTGGCCATCCTTCACCAGCCCCCAGGCCATCGACTGCGGCGTAAGGTCGTTCATATCCAGCTGCAGCTGAGCCAGAATGCGGGCAGAAGCCTCCGGCAGTACGCAGCCCAGCAGGTACCCCACCTGGGCGCAGCACTCCAGCAGATGCGCCAGCACACGCTGCAGTTCGGGCAGTTTTTCCTCGTCCTTGGCCAGCGTCCAGGGCTGTTTCTGCTCAATGTAGCTATTGCACAGTCCCACGTGTGCATTCAGGGCAGCCAGAGCATCGGCGGTGTTGTAGCTGTTCATGCAGTCAGCAAACTTGCTGACGGTCGCAGCCATGCTTTCACGCAGCGCAGCAGAGAGCTCGTCGTCGCCATCAGCCAGCGTCACCACACCGCCGCAGTAGCGCACGCTCATGTTGAGCGAGCGGTTGCACAGGTTGCCGATATCATTGGCAAGCTCCGTGTTGTAAATCATCTTCATGCGCTCCGGGTCGAAGTCGCTGTCGTAACCGGTCTTGGTATCGCGCACCAGGTAATAACGCACAGCTTCAGCACCGAAAGCATCGCACAGGTCGTTCGGGTCAACGATATTACCCAGAGACTTGGACATCTTCTCTCCCTTGATGTTCAGCCAGCCGTGCACCAGCAGCTGCGGCATCTGGTCATCAGCAAAACCCATGGCGTGCAGCATGCACAGCCAGTAAATGCCGTGGGCAGGCACCAGAATATCCTTGCCAATCACCTCGCAGGCGGCGGGCCACAGTTTATTGAAATCAGGCAGGCCTGCACCCTCGGTCGCCTTATAACCGGCAAAGGAAATGTAGTTCACCAGAGCATCGAACCAGACATAGGTCACGAAATCCGGGTCGAAAGGCAGCGGAATACCCCAGGAGAGGCGGTCTTTCGGGCGGGAGATACACAGGTCAACCCCGGCGGCACGATCAATGGCATTCAGAAGGTCCTGACGGCGGAACTCAGGTGTCACCACAGCCGGATGCGTGGTCACATATTCCTTGAGCCACTCCACCTGCTGGCTGAGATTGAAGTACCAGTTTTCCTCCTCCAGCTCGACAACTTCGCCCCATTCCGGGCCGAACTCGCCTTCTTCATTGCGCTCCTTATCCGTGAGGAACTGTTCCTGGCGGATAGAATAGAAGCCCTTGTAACCTTTCTTATACAGGCAGCCTTTTTCCTTGAGGTCGCTCAGGATGGCCTGCACACAGGCCTTGTGGCGCGCATCAGTCGTGGCAGCCCAGCCGTCATACTGAATACCAAGGCGCTCCCAGAGCGCAATGAACTTCTGCGTCACCATATCTGCATACTCCTGGGGCTGCATGCCCGCGGCCTCTGCCTTCTGCTGCACTTTCTGGCCGTGCTGGTCCACACCCGTCAGGAAGAAAACCTCTTCACCACACATTCGGTGCCAGCGAGCCAGAACGTCTGCCAGTACCTTCTCATACGCATGCCCGATATGGGGCGCGCCATTCGTGTAGTCAATTGCTGTTGTGATGTAGAACATAGCGGCGGGATTCTACCACGGCCGCTGCGCCTAATCAAGCGCAATCTGGTGCATAAACATGCACGATTTCGTCCTTTACATTCACGCGCAAGAGGTCTATCATTGCCGGCATGAGCCACACTAAGGTATCTGACAACATGGAAGCGCTTATCAAGCTGGCGCTCGAAGAAGATTTCGGCGATGGAGATGTCACCTCCCTCTACTTTGTACCCGCAGAGCTGCAGGCACGAGCCCTGCTGCGTCCCCGCACCCAGGGCGTGCTTTCCGGCGTGGAAGTAGCACGCGCCGTATTCAAGGCTGTAGACCCCACGTTGAAAGTGGAAGTGTACCTGAACGATGGCGATGAAGTTTCCCCCGGCGCCGTGGTTATGATGATTGAAGGCAAGGCTCAGTCCATCCTGGGCGCCGAGCGTACAGCGCTCAACTTCATCCAGCGTCTTTCCGGCGTGGCCAGCATGACCCACAAATACGTGAAGGCCATTGCCCACACCGACTGCAAGCTGCTCGATACCCGCAAGACAACCCCCGGCTACCGCCTGCTGGAAAAGGCTGCCGTGGTGCACGGCGGCGGCAACAACCACCGTCTCGGGCTCTACGACCGCGCCATGGTCAAGGACAACCACCTCATGACCGATGGCAACACCGACCACCTGCAGACCTGTATCAACAAGCTCAAAGCCGAGCGCCCCGGTGTGGAAGTGCAGCTGGAAGCTGATAATCTGGAACAGGTGGAAGCATTCCTGAAACTTGAGGGCGTGGACTACATTCTGCTCGATAACATGAGCAACGAAGACATGCGCAAGGCTGTGGAAATGCGCGGCCAAGGCTGCAAGCCCTACTTCGAAGCCTCCGGCGGTCTCACCCTTGCCACTGCTCCTGCCGCTGCAGAAACAGGTGTGGACTTCATGAGCTTCGGATGCCTCACCCACTCGGTTCCCTCGCTCGACCTCGGGCTGGATTTCACCGTTGAGCGCTGATTTCAAGCCGCATGCTCACCCCGCAGGAGGCACTCATTACCCTCAACCTCATTCCCGGACTCGGGTCCATGAGGATTCAGGCACTACTGGAATATTTCGGTAGTGCCGAACTTGTGCTCCATGCGTCCCGGAGCATGCTGTCCAACGTGCCACGCATCGGGCCGAAACTTGCCGCCGCCATAGCAGACTGGCGCAACTGCACCAACGCACGGGCAGAAGTCGACTGCGCGGAACAATTCGGCGTACGAATCATAACCCTGCAGGATGCAGAATACCCAGCCTTCCTGCGGCGCATGAGCGACCCGCCCGTGGTTCTCTATGTTCGCGGCAACCTGCTGCAGTCCGATAGTGACCGTGGTGTGGCCATTGTCGGCACACGCCAGGCTACTCCTTACGGCAACACCACCGCGCGCCGCTTCGGGCGAGAACTGGCAGATGCAGGCTGCACCATCATCTCCGGTCTCGCCCGTGGTATCGACACCGCCGCCCATTGGGGCGCTCTGGATGCGGGTGGCCGCACCATCGCCGTTCTCGGCTTCGGAATGGCCGGCATCTACCCCGAAGAAAACGCCAGACTGGCAGAACTCATCTGCGATGGACATGGTGCACTCGTCAGCGAGTTCCCCATGTACATGCGCCCCAGCAAAGCCACATTCCCACAGCGCAACCGCATCGTGGCTGCATGGAGCCGCGCCACTCTGGTAGTGGAAGCTCCCCAGCGCAGCGGCTCGCTGCACACAGCCACCATGGCCGGGGCTGACTACGGCAACCGCGTCTTTGCCATTCCCGGACCCATTAACCAAATCAGCTTCAGCGGGTGCCACGCCCTCATCCGCGATGGAGCCACCCTCTGCACTTCCCCCGCAGAACTGCTGGAAGATATGCAGTGGGAACAAGGTGGGCAACAGCTGGAACTTTTTGCAGAAACACCCAGGGAAGGAGAAAAACAGGATTCTGTTCGAGAACCGCTCAGTGATGCAGAAAGCGCCGATATTCTGCAAGCGATAGCCAGCGGACACGACACACTGGATGCCCTGTGCAGCGTCCTGGGTTGCGGGGCTCACAGTATCACCCCCAGACTGATGCGCCTGCAGATTGAACGCCGCATCATTCCCCTGCCAGGCGGCAGATTTTCGAACGCACAGTGAACGCACTTTAGGCTTGCAAATGCAGGGGGGCTGAAATACACTGACTCGCCATGCGTTTTCCTGCCGTCATACTCAGTCTTTGCGCCCTTATCATCACCGAAACGCAAGCTGCTTTCACTGCCCCCTTTGTGCAGAATCAACCTTTTGTCGGTCAGAATCCCGCATCTATTCCCCAACAGGCCAAACGCGTACGCCGGGTATACAGCAGCGGTCTGAACCCGGCGCGCCCCCTGCCCACGCCTGACACCCCCGCACCCCGACCGGATTGCGCCGCCGTATGTGTCATTGACCCGTACAACGGTCACGTGCTCTACGGATACAACGCCCACATGCGCCGCCAGGTGGCCAGCACCCAGAAAATCATCACTGCACTCTGCGTGTGCGACACCAAAAACCTGGATGACATGGTCACAATCAAGGCCTCAGACCGCCTTGCCCCGCCCATCCGTCTGAATCTGCGAGCAGGCGAACAATACACCCGCCGCGAACTGCTGCAAGCCATGCTAACCGGCAGTTTCAACGATGTAGCCGTATCCCTGGCGCGCGACTGTGCCGGCAGTGTGGAAGCCTTCGTGGCCCGCATGAATGCCCGTGCCCGCCGCATGCGCATGCACAACACACACTTTGCCAACCCGAACGGACTGCCTGCCGAGCAGTATTCCACGGCATACGACATGGCTCTTGCTGCGTGCTATGCGTACAACAACAAGACAATTCGCAGCATGATCAACATACCTGCCTACGAATTCCGGCGTAATAATGGGCAAGTGCGCATCATCCGCTCCACCAACCGACTGCTCACCTCCCACCCCTGGGTTCAGGGCATGAAAACAGGCTACACCAATCTGGCAGGCAAATGCCTCATCTCCAGCGCCGCCAGCAACGGGCGCGCCGTCATTGTTGTTGTTCTGGGCAGCACCAGTCGCAAAATATGGGGCGAATCCCTCAAATACCTGCGCTGGGCGCTTGATGAAGCCTGATTATGCCACTGAAGTCTCGTTTTTTCCTTTTCTTATGCGGAAAAAACGGCTATACTGCTCCGGTAGAGAAACATGGCGGGGTCGTCAAACAAGAAACGCAGCAAAAACCGGGCAGAGAAAGACACCTCTCTCTGGGGTTTTCTGTTTGATAAGAACACCCAGGGGGGAGACATCACTAAAACATCATTCTTTGCGCCGGAAGGCGAGGAAGATGCAAGCGAGGATGAGCAGGAACACCCCCGGAATCTCCTGCTGGAAATCTGGCAGCGTTTCAATTTCTGGAGCATCCTGGCCACCCTGGTTTTCCTGGCCTTCACCATTGTGCTCATCTCCACCGTCATCAGCATGTGGACACCGCAGAATATGAGCACCATAGCAGGCTATACCGACAGAGGCACTGCCCGTGACCTCACGGCCCAGCTCCGCAATGCTAATGGCCAGCCTATCACCTTTACAGAAGCGGAACTGAACCGTTATCTGCGAGAAACATGCCGCATGCGCCAGACAGGCGTTTTCTCCATCATCACCCACGGCGCGGGTGTGGGAGTCCGTTTTCACAACGGGTACGCAGAATTCATCATCGACCGCCTCATCGGGGCTAATGTTCATCAGACCATCTCCGTCAACCTTTCCTTCCACCAGGAAATCACCCACGGGCGGCCACATCTCAAAGTCAATTTCAGAAGTAACAACACCATGCTCGGAGGCCTGCCCGTAGGCGGCAGCATCGGCATGCTCCGTGTTCCGGAACGGCATATCAGCATGCTGGAACCAGCTCTCGATTCTCTGTTGAAATGCTATCCGGAAATTGAAGCCATCATGAACGAACACGGCTACTGTCCTCATTTCATCAAAGGCGAAAACGGCAACGAAAGCTATGTCCGGCTCGAACCTTACAGACCTTCATAAACAAAAAAAAACACACTGATAATCATGCACAAGCGCACACTGGTATCTGGCCTCATGGCCGTTTTCTGCACCATAGCTCTCAATTCCTGCATTATTCAGCAAATTGCAGATCAATTCATCCGTGATGAGTATCCTGGCGACCGTCCTCCCCATGTCATTGCCGACAACAACGGCAAGCCCGCCAGTGACAAGTGGGCAAAGGTCAATCCCTATGATCTGCCTCCCTCCGGGTATCTCCAGGGGCGCATCAAATATGCCGATGATGGTCTGCCGTACGCGCTCCCCTGCGAATTCTCCAACATTCTGGTATCCCCGTACGAACCGCACTACCAGCTGGATTATGCCAAATGTTCTGTAGGCGACAAAGTGTGGGATCCCTACACCCGCAAGCCTTTCTACATCCCCCGCTTCATGACAATCAACTAACATCGTGCCATGAGCTCCCATACTGCAACACGCCCAACCATTGGACAAAGACTTGCCGCCGTTGCCTACCAGGCATTCTGCGCCATTCTTCGCGTAACAAACGTACGCATCATTGCAGTATTCGGAGCCGGCATCGGTTATCTGGCATGGGCACTCATGCCTTCACGGCGGCAGATTGTCGCACGAAATCTGCGCATCGCAGCAGACCCGACCCTGCGTGGCGCCAGGCTCCGAGCCATGGTACGCCGCAATATTGTGCACACCTGCATGAACATGGCCTGCACCTTCAAGACCGGGCTCATGACAGATACAGAGCTCCAACGTGCCGCCTCCATCATCGGAGCAGAAACATTCGAAGACAAAGTCTCTGATAACAATTGCATCATCGGGTGCGTTCCTCATGCCGGCAACTGGGAAATGCTGGCACGCATTCGTCCGCTTTTCCCCGGAGTGAAGCGATACGGCTCCATGTACCGCAGGCTTGATAACCCGGTACTGGAGGATATTGTGTACCGTAGCCGCACCCGCTTCGGCTGCGAGATGTTCAGCAGCAAGAAAGGGCTCAAGGAGGTTTTTCGTCTGGCACATGACGGAGGGATGCTGGGCGTGCTCAGCGATCAGTTCACCCAGCAGGGCCTCTGGCTTCCCTATTTCGGTAAAGTCACCGGCACCACACCGCTGCCCTCACTCATCTACAAGCGCTGCAAAGGACGCGGCAGACTCTTCGCAATTGGCAACCGCAACATTGGCCTCGGCAAATGGGAGCTTGATCTGAGCACCGAAATCACACTGCCTGAAGGCACCACCGATTCCGGAGCCATTACTCTGGCCGTAAATCAGGCACTGGAAAAAGCGCAGAGCAAAAGCATCATCGATGGATTCTGGATGCACCACCGGTGGAAAGCAACCCGTTGCTTTGTATTCAACGGCAGCGAAGAGCTCGATGAACTCATCCGCCAGCACGCCAGGCTCCCGTTCCGCATCATCATTTGCGTGCCGGAAGCCTTTGAAGAAGCTCTGCTGGTTATTCCCATGATGCGCAGGCTTCAGGCCTGCCGTCCGGACATGCAGCTCACGGTACTCTGTCCGGCAGCTCAGAAAGCCTTCTGGAAAACCCAGCCCTACATCACCTACACGGTCACCACAGATGAAGAAACCAGTCCGGCAGACCAGCTTGAGTCCGAGGAACTCTACAAGGACGGTCCCTATGACTACCTCTTCATGTTCAGCAACACTCGCAAAGTGCTCTGCAATCTGCGCAGGCTGGAGCCGCTGCACATCAGCGGCATGAAAACCAATCCGCTGTGGAAAAACTTCCGCACCCGCCATACCCCCGCAGTGGGTCAGCCGCCGCGCCATAAATCCTGCGACTACCTGGAACTCGTCAGCAAGCACATCGGCGAGGGTACAGGCGTATACGCCGACTCCAAACAGGGCAACAGCGCCGCATCCGGCCTCTTCATTTCCCCCTTCTCTACCCTGGGCAAAGCAGATGTCTGGGAACAGAACAAGTGGCAGGAGCTCATCACGATGCTTCCCGAACGTCCCAGACTTCTCGCATTGGAAACAGATAAAGCTGCAGCTGAAGAAATGGCTGCCAGTCTCGGCATCAGCACCTGCCTTGTACGCCCCGAAACCTTGGCCAGCGAACTTGGTCCGAATTGCAAGCTGTATGCCGTGGACGGGCTGCTGCCCCAGCTTGCTGCACTGGTGGGCTGTCCTTGCCACGTTCTCATGGCCAGCCGGCTTGCAACCGCATACGCCCCCCTCGGAGAGGGGCACCGCACCGTCTGCAACCACACCCCCTGCCACCCCTGCTACCGCAACGAATGCGACCAGGCCCAGCCCTGCACAGCCGGGGTCACCCCGCAGGAACTTCTCGGCTGACCAGCTCCTTCAGAAATATGGACGAAACGCGCAAGGAAATCCTTGCGCGTTGTTCATTTCAGCTCTCCTCAGGCGCGAGCATAAACATCAGACGGTCCACCCCATAGCGAGACACCTCTTTCCAAAGCGTCTTCTCCATTTCTGATGCGTAAGCACTTCGTTCCTCCGGGCTCATGGAATCCACAGTCTCCTGACCGTAACATTCCACCAGGGTACGGCCAGCAAGCCGGGCTACCAATTCTTCCCAGAAAGACGCATCCCGGTATTCATCTATCACATCAGAATAAAAAGCCTGGTCTACGTAGGGACGCTTGAAAAACCAATACCCACAATCCGGATTCAACTCCATATCCCGGGCAATTCCCGGCACCGTGCGCCCGGCCTTGATAATCTCCACCAGGAGCTTGTGCCAGGCATCTGCCCGGGGATTGCGCCCCTCCGGCATGGCCTGTCCCAGCATAGTGAGAGCCATGGCACAAACCTCTGCCAGGTCGCGCATTTCCGGCTCTGAAAGTTCTAAGGTTACCTTACCCATGAAACACTTATTCCAGGCCTAGCTGCATGCGGGCTTCTTCGGTCATCATCCCCTGATTCCACGGCGGGTCCCACACAAATTCCACATCGACACTCTTCACTCCTTCCAGCGCAGCAATCCCCATTTCAGCCTCTGCCATCAGGTGAGGCCCCATACCGCAGCCGGGTGCCGTCAGCGTCATCTGCACGCTCACATGAGTGCCGCCCTCCATCTGGGGAATCAGTTCCACGCCATAGATAAGGCCCAGATTCACAATATCAACCGGGATTTCGGGGTCATAAATATTACCCAGCACCTTCCAGACCCGTTCTTCAAGCGTCAGGTTCTCATCACTCTCCTGCACTGCCTGGGAAGCCGCAATGATACCAGCCCTGGCAGCCTCTTCACGAGAAATACGTACCAGCCCCACATCCGTAGCCGCGGTAATGGAATTGCCCAGCATCTGGGTCACATAAATACGAGATCCCTCCGGGAGCAACACTGCATTACCCGCGGGAATCTGAATGGCAGCGGTTTCTGCCTCGGTTATCACTTCCTGATTTAACATGGCGCGCGCAGGATTATCGCACAATTTGCCCTGCATGCAAGGCAAAACTCCCGTACTGACTTAAATCTGCTGCCAGAGCCACAGCGCAAGGTCATGATAAGTCACATATATCTCCCTTGCGCAAAACTTGAAATCCTGCCAGTATCCACGTAAACTGATAACGCCGAAGCAACGCAGCATCCCCACCAGGGCTGCAATATTGGTCAGCATGATAATCATGAAGGAGAGCACCACCCCATTCTCCAGCAAATCCGGCTGTTCACGGGGAATCACCCACAAAGTCCAATATACATGGAATGCCCACCAGAAACCAAAACCGGCAAACAACCACGGGAGGTATGCATCAAACGGAGAAATCCAGTTTACCACGAAGAACACCAGCATCCACACCAGCATCCACAGCGGCACAAAGTACGGAGCCAGAGCCACAAAGAGATTATCCGTATCTGTATCCACATAGCCGCCCTCCATATTCACGCTCATGGCCTGCACTTTGCCAAAACACAGCACCGCAGCCAGAGCATGCGTCAGCTCATGTCCCAGCACATACAGAAACACCAGGACGGCATCCACCAGGCGGAAATACTTCAGTGCAGTAAATACCAGCACACCCAACACGCTGTACCACACCGGCACACTCTGCCAGAACCCCAGGTCGACCACCACAGGGGCAGCATGGTGCAACTGCACCAGCAAGGCAAACACCATAATTACCGAAAGCGGCAGAAGCCCCACAAGGCCAATGAGCAGACGCACGGCCTTCTTCACTCCATGCACCGGCTCCCAATCCGGTGCATCCTGCGCACCATACACCGGCTCCAGGTCCTGCCAGTAGGCAGCCTGCACCTTCAGGCGGCGTATCATCCCGACAGATTGAGGGCGCAGATGCTCCACCTCATGCGGTTTTTCCACCGGAACACGCCAATCACCGAACTCCGGCACAGGCATGCGTCGGTGGCGGCGTTTCACAGGCTGGCGGGCGGGTTTCATATCACAGAAGCAGGGCGGATATCCTGAATCGAAATAGACAAGGTGGTGCGACCGCGCCATACGTTGCGGTCAATCGTGTACGCAATATCCCAGGGCGGGTCCGGCAGTTTGCGGCTGCCTCCGTTGAAATACATGGCATCGCACTCGCAGCACCCCTGGCGCAGGCAGAGGCGCAGATGATTGCCCTGCAAATGCCGGGGGGCATCTGTCAGCATCACATTGCGGCTCATGAAGACAGGCTGCGGATTGGAATTGCCAAACGGCTCCAACAGCTCATAACTATCAAGCAGGTCCAGTGTCAGCTCCGGGAAAGTTACCTCTGCATCTATGCTCAGCACTGGATTCAGCCGCTCCGGGTCCACGGTTTCACGCACGAAAGCATCAAAGCGCTCGCGGAACGCATCTATCATATCCTCATGAATCACCAACCCGGCAGCCATATCATGCCCGCCGCCGGAAATCAGCGTATCTGCGCAGGCATGAATGGCCTGCACCAGAGAGACACCGGGAATCGAGCGTCCGCTGCCCTTGCCGATACCATTCTCATCCAGCGAAATCACAAAGGTAGGCTTGTGGAAACGGCGCATCAGCAGCGACGCTACAATGCCCACCACCCCCGGATGCCAGGTACGCGAGCCCAACACAATCACATTATCCCGCCCGGGAGTATAGGTTTTCGCCAGCATCTCCATGGCCTCATTGCGAATCTTCTCCTCCTCCTGCTGGCGAGCGCGGTTATGCGCCTCCAGGCGTTCGGCAAGCTCCTGAGCCACGGCGGTATCCCGCGTCATCAACAAGTTAAGTGCATCCAGCGGATTGTCCATCCGCCCCGCAGCATTCAAACGCGGGCCGATGCGGAAGGAAACATGACTGGCACTGGGCCGGCGGTTCAGATTTGTCACCCGGTTAAGAGCCTGAATCCCGATATTTCCCCCGCTCTCCATGACCCGCAGACCATGGCGGGTCAGCAAGCGGTTCTCATCCACAAGCGGCACAATATCCGCCACGGTGGCAATCGCCACAACATCCAGATACTGCTTCAGGTCAAACTGCGGCAAACGGCGGTGCTTCAGCATGGCATGCGCCAGCTTGAACACCACTCCCGCACTGCACAAATACGTAAACGGGCTGGATTCCTCCAGCTTGGCATTCACCACCGCCACCGCCGGCGGGCGCCCCAGCGTGCTCGCTTCGTGGTGGTCAAGAATCACCACATCAATCCCCTGTGCCTGCAACCACGCCACCTCCTCCACAGAAGAGGTGCCGCAGTCCACGGCAATGATTACATCAGGCTTGCCACCGCACCGCTCAATAGCATGCGCCATGCCTTCTTCGCTCAGGCCATACCCCTCCTTCGTACGCACGGGAATAAAGTAATCCGTGCGTATGTCATATGCTCTCAGAATCGTGTACAGCAGCGTTACAGAACTCACGCCGTCCACATCATAATCACCATAGATGCAAACGTGCTCGCCGTTGTCTGCCGCGCGGAAGATGCGCTCAACGGCCGCATCCATCTCCCGCATCGCGAAAGGGTCGCCTAAATCTGATAGCCTGGGTTTCAGGAATCTTAGCGCCCTCTCTTTCCCGGAAATGCCTCTCTGTGCCAGCAATTTGCGAACCAGCAGCGGCAACTGCTGATTCAGTTCCTCGCCGAAATCCACACTCCCGTCAGTCGGGCGCAATTCCCAACTGAACTTAGTACTCATGGCGCGATTCTACCATCCGTGCAGCCTAGCGTCAAGCTGGAAATAACAGACACAAAATGCGTGACTTTTCCTCTCTTTCCTGCTAAACTCCGGCATAACAAAACCGCTGACCCACTGTGAGCCGCAAAACCGAAAACGAAATCCCCTACGTATCCCACACCCGCGGGCTGTGGATTCTGAGCCCCCTGCTCGTCTTCTTCCTCCTGTATGTCACCACATCTGTGGCGGTAGGAGACTTTTACAAGATGCCGGTGACCGTTGCCTTCATGGCAGCCTGCACCTGGGCATTCATCGTATGCCGCCCCCGACGTTTCAGCGAACGCATCGAGCGGTTCTCCCGCGGTGCGGCGCACAGCAACATCATGATGATGGTGTGGATTTTTGTGCTTGCCGGGGCATTTGCGCAATCTGCCAAATACATTGGCTCTGTTGATGCGACAGTCAATCTCACCCTTTCCCTGCTCCCGGCCAACATGGTACTCGCCGGGGTCTTCCTAGCAGCCTGCATCATCTCCCTCTCCATCGGCACTTCAGTGGGCACCATCGTGGCACTCATGCCCGTGGCGGTCGGCCTGGCAGATAAAGCGGGTGCCCCGCTCGCACTCATGGCCGGCGGCGTTATCGG
>JAFZGH010000043.1 GCA_017555465.1 Akkermansia sp.
AACAGTGGCAATACCCTTACCGGGCTGCACGCCACCGGTGGTAACATTAACGTGGCAGCCGCCGCATCTCTGGACCTCACCAATCTGGTGATTGACGTACAAAAGAGCATTACTTCTTCTGCTGCCATGAGTGTGAATTCTCTGGCGCAGTTTGAATCCGGTGCTACACTGAATGCGGATCTGACACTGGCTACAGGTGCCACCGTGAACCTGGGCGGTGAAGACTTCACGCTGAATGGAGCCCTGACCCTGCAGACCGGGCTGACACTGGGCGGCAATGCCCTGGAGGCGGTAAAGGGGCTCGCCGTGGGTGAATCCTACACGCTGTTCAGCGGGGTGACGAATCTCCAGCTGGAGCAGGCCGTGACGCTGAACAACATGCGTTCGCTGGCTGCGCAGAAGAATGAGGCCGTGAGCTACAAAACGCTGATAAATGGAGTGCAGGCATCTGCGGCAGATTACTTCAGAAATCTTTCCGGTAATACCGGGCTGGTCCTGAGCTACAACAACGGAACTGTGAGCATCACCCAGACAGCGGCCATCCCCGAGCCTGCTACCACCACCCTCAGCTTACTGGCGCTTTCTGCGCTCGCAGCACGGCGCCGCAGAAAATAAGGGAAGAAAGATCAGCTTATAAACCCTGCCCCCGCGCGACTGAATGTCTGCGCGGGGGCTGTTCTTTCCTCGAAAACACCACTTTTTCACTATTCACTATTCATTATTCGCTTTTTAGGCTGGAAATTCGGCAAAAAGTGCGTATAATGCCCGCGCTATGTCAGAAAACACACCTGTCAATACCGCTCCGGGTTCCTCTGAGGAGGAACTGATTGCCGTGCGCCGCGAGAAGGTGAGCAAGATTCGTGACCTGGGGGTCAATCCCTATGGTGGACGTTTCGATATCACCACCACCGCAGCCGAAATCAAGGCAGATTTCGCAGAGGGTAAACAGGTGAAATTCCTCGGCCGCATCACTGCCCTGCGCGATATGGGCAACACCCAGTTCTTCACTGTGGGTGATGTGCGCGGCGCTATCCAGTGCATGCTCACCAAGAAGTCCATGGAGCCTGAGGCCTGGGCTCTCTGGAAGCTCCTGGAGCGTGGCGACTGGGTGGGCATCGAGGGCGAAACCTTCATTACCCGCACCGGCGAGCCTTCCGTGCGTGTGGCCAGCTTCAAGGTGCTTTCCAAGGCGCTGCGCCCCATGCCCGACAAGTTCCACGGCCTGGCCGATATGGACATGCGCTACCGCCGCCGCCACCTGGACCTGATGAGCAACGCCGAGAGCGCCGACCGCTTCGTGAAGCGTTCCCTCATTGTGCAGGAAATCCGCCAGTACCTCATCAACCGAGGCTTCCTGGAGGTGGAGACCCCCATGCTCCAGGATATTGCCGGTGGCGCCTCCGCCAAGCCCTTTGAATCCTACTACAACGCGCTGAAGAAGGCCGTGACGCTGCGCATCGCGCCGGAGCTGTTCCTGAAGCGCCTGCTGGTGGGTGGCTTCCCGAAGGTATTCGAGCTGAACCGCAACTTCCGCAACGAAGGTGTGGACCGCCGCCACAACCCGGAATTCACCGTGCTGGAGGTGTACGAGGCCGGTGGCGACTACGAGACCATGGCCGAAATGATGGAGGACATGATCTGCACCGTGGCAGAAAAGGTGTTCGGCACGCTGAAGTTTGACCAGTATGACGACAACGGCAACCTGCGCTGGACGGTGGATCTGACCCGCCCCTGGCGCCGCGCCGATTACAACGATCTGGTGAAGGAAGTGGCCGGTGCTGACTGGTTCGACCTTACCCCGGAACAGCGCCGCGACCGCGCCGAAAACGAGCTGCATGTGCAGATTGGCGATGACCTGAACGACACTGATGTGACCCAGCAGGTTTACGAGAAGCTCATCGAAGAGAAGCAGGCCAACCCGCTCTTTGTGTGCCACGTGGCCCGCGACCTGGTGCCCCTGGCCAAAGCCAACCCCGAAGACCCCAGCGTGGTGGATGTGTTCGAGCTCGTGATGAACGGTCAGGAGCTCTGCCCCGGTTACTCCGAGCAGAACGACCCCGTGGAGCAGCTGGAGCGCCTGCAGCACCAGGCCGGTGAGGACTCCCAGAAGATTGACTACGATTTCGTGGAAACCCTGGAAAGCGGCATGCCCAGCGCCGGTGGTATCGGCATCGGTATCGACCGCCTCTGCATGCTCATGACCGGTGCCAGCTCCATCCGCGATATCATCCTCTTCCCGCAGCTCAAGAACCGCGGATAAGCCAGGAACAAGTCCCGCTATAACTTTCATGCCGCCCCGGAATCCGGGGCGGCATTTGTTTGTTTATAATCCATAACCCGCAGAGCGGGTGGTAGCCAGTAGACAGGGGTGGAGCCGCCTGGTCGGAGGAACTCCTGGTTAGGAGAAAAAAGAACAAGAACCCGCAAAGCGGGTGACAGACAGTAGGCAGGGGTAGAGCCGCGATAGCGGCGGAACCCCTGCTCATACAAAAAAAGAAACGGAACCCGCAGAGCGGGTGGCAGAAAAGTCGAGGGAGGGGCAACCACAGCGGCACCCGAATCCATAGTGCACAATCAGATGAGCCGAACCCGCGGAGCGGGTGGCAGACAGTAGGCAGGGGTG
>JAFZGH010000044.1 GCA_017555465.1 Akkermansia sp.
GCCTTCCTTCATGCGCGCTTCCTTATCTGCCCCTGCGGTGAGCAGTAGTTGCACCATGGCGGTCTGGCCGCTGCCGGCCGAATGCAGCAGCGGAGTCCACCCGGTGTTGTCTCTGGGGTTCAGGTATGATTTGGCGTTGATAAGTGTGGTGGCCACATCCAGATGGCCGGTCTTGGTGGAAAGGAACAGCGCGGTTTCGCCGGTGGGCAGGGTGGCGTTCACCTTGGCGCCGGCGGCAATCAGGGCTTTCACGACATTGTTATGCCCGTTGAAGGCCGCGAACATGAGGGCGGTTTCCCCTTGCGGGCTTGTTTTTTCCAAATCCGCCTTGGCGGCAATCAGCAGCTCAACCACGGAGAGATGCCCGTTTGTGGCTGCCGCCATGAGGGGGGTGACTCCGTTGGTGTCACATACATTCAGAAGAACCGGGGTGGCCTGCAGAGCGGCGCTCGCTTTTTTCAAGTCACCCCGGGCGGCGGCGCGGATGAGTTCCGGCGATGCTGCCGGCTGGGTGGCCTGGGTGGGCGTGGCGGCATCGGGAACGGCTGCAGCGGGTGCAGCCAGCAGGGGAAAGCCTGCTGCAATCAGAAGCCGGGAAATGCAGGATGATGAATTCATGAATGTAATGCTACTAATACTATAGTCATAATACTCCATCCTTCCGGCGGCATCAAGCTAAAAAAGGGGAGTTTGCCGGGCTAAGGTGCGAAAAAATGCGTATTTCAGCCCAGAATCAGGCTGATAAGGTGTTGCATATCCCCGGTTGAGTACCGTTGGTCAAGCGGCAGGGGGAGTAATTGGCGGGTCAGCTGGTTCTCTGTGTCCTCTGCATCGGTGGCCTCAATGACCTCCGGCCAGAAAAGCGGGAGCGCGACTCCGGCATCGATGAGGGCATCCCGCAGCCCTGGGATTCCGCTGACCAGAGGATAGCACATCGGGGCGTGAGCCGGGGAATCCGGCAGCTGCAGGCGGTTCAGATGAGCAAGTGCCTGGTGCAGGGTGGTGTAGTTCTGGAGTCGGCGGGTAGCGGCTGCCGCGAAATCAATGCTGCGGAGGAGGCGCCGGGTCAGGTGGCTCATGCGGTATGGCGGGGCTGCCAGTGCTTCTTCTGCCTGTTCGCAGGCAATGAGAGCTTCTTCTGCGCCGAATTCCAGGCGCTCCAGCAGGTGCAGGCTTGTATCGCTGCTTACGGCGGTATCGTGAGGCAAGTCATTCAGAGGGAAGGGAGCGTGAGCCACCCCGCCATCTGCCACCCCGCAGAACTTGCGCGGGCTGTAGAAAGTGGGAATACCGGGCAGTGGTGGGCAGTAAAGAGCCGTTGTGGCATCCACGATGCAGCGCCCGGGCAGTAGTGCCGCCGCCTGTTCCACAGCTTCGCCGGTAAGCCCGAAATAATTGACCAGCAGCACCAGGTCGTTTGGAGAAACTTCAGGCAAGACCGGTCTGAGTTGAGCCGTGCAGGCGTATCGGCTGACCGGGATATTCAAGCGTTCTGCAGCA
>JAFZGH010000045.1 GCA_017555465.1 Akkermansia sp.
CATCTTCATGGGCTAAGCAATGCTACGCCCGCGGGCATGCCGGGCCATTCAAAACAACGGCATGCCCCTTCCCCTTTCCCCCTCTTCAAAAAAATCATCCGCTTTTAACTTAATCAACTCACAGCCATGTTCAACCCGATTCTCGCCGCTGATATTCAGGACCTGGTCACCAACTTCGGTCTGCATACCGATGCGTTCATTGCGCACCTCATCGCTTTCTGCATTCTGGCTGCCATTGTGGTCTGCTTCGGCATCAAGCCCATTTTCAAGCAGCTGGAGGAGCGCCGCCAGCGCATCCAGGAGGGCGAAGATATGCACGCCCGCAGCCAGCAGGAACTGGCAGACGTGAAGCTGACCAGCGAGAAACTTCTGGACGAAGCCCGCGAATCAGGCAAGAAGGAAGTGGAACAGGCCCGCGAAACGGCTGCCCGCCTGCAGGCTGAGCTTTCCGCCAAGGCAAGCGCAGAGGCTCAGTCCGTCATCGAAAACGCCCACAAGCAGGCTGCCATGGACACCCAGCGCGAAAAAGACGCCCTCAAGGGCGAATTTACCCGTCTGGTGGCAGAAGCCACCTCCCGCGTGACCGGCAAGGTGCTGAGCGATGCCGACCACCGCGCCATCAACGCAGAAGCCATCAAATCCCTCTGATAATCAGCCATGAAGATAAGCAAAGAAGTACAAGCCCAGGCGCGCCGTCTCATGCGGCTCTGCATCGGGGCTGACGGGCTGATGAATGAAGCCACGGTACGCCTGGTGGCAGATAAAATTGCGGCGGAAAAACCGCGCAACTGCCTGGCACTGCTCACGGCCTTCACCGAGCTGGTGCGGCTGGAACAGGCCTCCCACACCGCCACCATCACCAGCGCCGTGCCGCTGACCGAGGCAGAACAGGCCGCCATCACCACCAGACTCAACGCCCGCAAAGCCGGTTTGAATTACGAATGGCAGGTGGATTCCTCCCTTATTGCAGGGCTCACCGTGAAGGTGGGCGATAATGTGACGGATGCCTCCATCCGCACCCGCATTGAACAACTTACTAAAACTCTCTAAACACACCACGGTATGAGCAACATCGTACAAGAACTCGAAGCACAGATTCGCAACATCTCCACCGCCTCCGTCAGCGAAAACGTGGGCACCATCAAAGCCATCGGCGACGGCGTGGCCCACATTGAAGGCCTGAGCAACGCCATGCTCAACGAGATGATTGAATTTCCCGGCGGCGTCATGGGGCTTGCCATGAACCTGGAAGAACATGAGGTGGGTGCCGTGCTTATCGGCAACGCTACCTCCCTGAAGGAGGGCGACACCTGCAAGACCACGGGCCGTCTGCTCCAGGTGCCGGTGGGCCCCGGCCTGCTCGGCCGCGTGGTGGATACCCTGGGTAACCCGCTGGATGGCAAAGGCCCGATTCAGGCTACTACCTATTACCCCGTTGAAAAAATTGCCTCCGGCATCATCTCCCGTCAGGGTGTGAACCAGCCGGTACAGACCGGTATTCTGCCCATCGATGCCATGATTCCCATCGGCCGCGGCCAGCGAGAGCTCATCATCGGTGACCGCTCCACCGGCAAAACCACCATTGCCACCGATACCATGATTGCCCAGGCCCAGCAGAACAAGCTGGCCGAACAGGGCAAGCTGCCCGGCCACCGCCCGCTGTACAGCATCTACGTGGCCGTGGGCCAGAAACGCGCCACCGTCTCCCGCCTGGTGGCCAAGCTGGAGGAAGCCGGCGCCATGGAATACAGCATCGTGGTGGTGGCCTCCGCCTCCGACAGCGCCGCCATGCAGTACCTTGCCCCCTACGCCGGCTGTGCCATGGGTGAATACTTCATGGATCAGGGCCAGGATGCCCTCATCGTGTACGATGACCTCTCCAAGCACGCCGTTGCCTACCGCCAGGTGTCCCTCATCCTGCGCCGCCCCTCCGGCCGCGAAGCATACCCCGGTGACGTGTTCTACCTGCACTCCCGCCTGCTGGAGCGCGCCGCCCGCATCAACAGCGAAGGTGGCCGCAAGGGTGGTTCTCTCACAGCCCTGCCCATCATTGAGACCCAGGCCGGTGACGTTTCCGCCTACATTCCCACGAATGTGATTTCCATTACCGACGGCCAGATTTTCCTGGATACCGACCTGTTCTACCAGGGTGTGCGTCCCGCCATCAATGTGGGTATCTCCGTATCCCGCGTGGGTTCCAGCGCCCAGACCCAGATTGTGAAGAAGCTGGCCGGTTCCGTGAAGCTCGACCTTGCCCAGTTCGAAGAACTCCAGGCATTCGCCCAGTTCGGTTCCGACCTGGACGCCGCCACCAAGGCCAAACTGGAACGCGGCCGCCGCATTGTAGAGCTCTTCAAGCAGGGGCAGTATGAGCCCAAGAGCCTCGGCATCGAGGTCATCAACCTCTACGCCATCCAGCGAGGCTTCCTCGATGATGTGGCCGTGGACAAGATCCAGTCCGTGCGCCGCCAGCTGGAGGAAGAAGCCACCGTCAACGGTGCCGCCCTGCTCACCCAGATTGAAGCCGAAAAGGCGCTTACGCCGGAAATCGACGCCGCGCTCAAGGACTTCATGACTGCTTTCAAATCCCGCCTGAAGTAACACACCATGGCAAGCCTGAGAGACATCAAACGCCGCATCAAGTCGGTACGCAACACATCGCAGATTACCAAGGCGATGCAGATGGTTGCGTCTGCCAAGATGCGCCGTGCTCAGGAGCTGGCATTGAAGGGGCGTGTCTACATCCGCGCCCTGTCGCGGGTATTCAAGCACCTGCAGGAATCCATTGCCGAGGGTTCTGTCCAGCTCATGGAAAAGCGAGAAAACGGCAAACAGCTC
>JAFZGH010000046.1 GCA_017555465.1 Akkermansia sp.
TATCGGAAAGTATTACTTCCCCTGTAGGAACGCGGGTGTACCCCCAGTCGGTCGATGTTAGTTGCGATCTCTCATCGACTTCTCCGCTGGCTCGGATTTTACCCCGAACGCGTTCAATTTACCACAAAGAAATAACCGAGTAAGGTTAAGCGTTCTCGCCTCTTCTGGCACTCGTGAGAGCCAGGTAGTACCGGGTAATGAGCTGAATACTGAAACTCATAAGCAGCAGCACAAGGCCCAGCGCAAAGAGCGAACTCTGCTGCAGCCCTGTGGCCTCTGCAAAGTTGTTGGCAAGTGTCGTGGCGATGGTGGAACCGCAGGAGAACAGCCCCGCAGGGCAGTCCATCATGTTACCAATCACGAACAATACCGCCATGGTCTCGCCCAGGGCACGCCCCATGCCGATGAAGACACCACCGATAATGCCACGTATACCGTAGCGCAGTACGACGTCGCGCGTGGTCTCCAGACGGGTGCAGCCCAGGCCATAGGCCGATTCACGCAGCACCGGCGGAGTCATGCGGAATACATCGCGCATCACCGCGCTCACGTACGGCAGAATCATAAGCGCCAGGATAACCCCGGCAGTCAGGAATCCGAATCCGCTGCCCACACCGTCTTCACCCAGCAGCCATGCGCCACCAGGCAAGTGAATGATGCCCAGGGTATCAGCCAGAAAAGGCTGCACGTACTCCTGCATCAGCGGCACCAGCACAAACAAGCCCCACATGCCGTATATCACCGAAGGTATGGCAGCCAGCAAATCCACACACTGGCTCAACGGGCGCTTCAGCCACTCCGGCGATTCTGTAATCAGCAATGCCACGGCAAAGGCCAGCGGTATAGCCAGCGCCAGAGACAAGACGGTGGAAAACAAGGTTCCCAGTATGGACGGCAGCGCACCATAGACATCCAAGGCGGGGTCCCAGTCCGAACCCCACAGGAAAGCAATGCCGAAATGCTTCCAGGCATCTGCAGAATGAATCAGCAGCTGGGCAAAAATACCCACCATCAGCAGGAGTGACACGAATGCCCCGGCTTTACAGATCGTACAGAAAATAGTATCACGTTTATGCATAGTGTGCGGTTAACTGGAAGTAGTTAACCACAACGCACCCGGACAGGCAATCCTGCTACAGTGAAACAAAAGTCACACACTTTGTGACAAAATGTTCACATTCACCCCGCCAGGGGGAAGATGAGTGAAACAATGAAGATGTCCGCCGCCAGGATGATGATATCCATGGGCAGGCCCACCTTCAGGAAATCCGCAAAATGGTAGCCGCCCGGCCCGTAGATGAGCATGTGGCGCGGCGAACCGATGGGCGTGGCAAAACAGCAGGAAACCGCTATCATGAGCGCCACGCAGAAGCTCAGCGGATTTGCCCCCACCGCCAGCGCGCTGCGGTATGCTATGGGGAAGAAAATGGCTGCCGCCGCCGCATTCCCGATGAATTCGGTGATAAACAGCGCCACCGCGCACACCGCCGCCAGCATCACCAGCGGCTCTGTGCCGCAGAGCCCCAGCAGCAGCCCCGCCACATCTGCCGCCACGCCGGTCTTATCCATAGCCGTGCCCAGGCAGATGGAACCGGCAAAAACCATGAGCACATTCCAGTTGATGCTCTCGTGCGCCTGCTTCACACTGCAGCAGCGGCACAGCAGTGAGGCCGCCGCGGCCAGAAACGCCGCCTGCAGCAAGGTGAGCAGCCCCAGCGTGGTGAGGGCCATCATCCCCAGCATGATGATGCCGGAAGCCGCCGTGCGCCAGCCCAGGGAGGGCTTTTTGCGTTTGGTCACATAGTGCACATCCGGCCCCAGGTCAGGCGAGGTGCTGGTATCACTCTCCAGCAGCAGGGTATCGCCCACGCGCAACTGCACACGCCCCGGTTCAGCCAGCA
>JAFZGH010000047.1 GCA_017555465.1 Akkermansia sp.
CCGCGCCATTGCCACCCAGGGCGACCCTGAAGCCCAGCTGCAACTGGCCAAGTGCTATGATTTCGGCAAAGGTGTAGACCAGAATATGCAGGAAGCCGTCATGTGGTACACCCGCTCGGCAGAGGGAGGCAATTCCAACGCGCAGGACAACTTGGGCACCTGCTATATCTCCGGCACAGGAGTCGAGCAGAACATGGAAAAAGCCTTCTACTGGTACAACCGTGCCGCAGCCGCCGGCAATGCCTCCGCATTGAACAACCTGGGGCTCTGCTACCGCAACGGCGAGGGTACACCCAAGGATGACATCATGGCAGCAGCCTGCTTCCTCAAAGCCGCTGAAATGAACAATGCCAACGCGCAATACAACCTGGGACGTTGTTTTTTCCACGGCCTGGGCGTGCCGGGAGATGAACAGATGGCTCGCGAATGGATTAGCAGAGCAGCTGCCCAGGGCCACAAAAACGCGACTCTGTTCATTCAGGACAACAACTGGCAACAACTTCCGGCAATGCCGTAATTTAAACTTTTTCCGGCATGGGAGACAGGTGTATAATACCTCCCATGCAAACACTGGCAAATGCACCTGATAAAACACCGTGGGGGTCTTTCTGGAGCCTCACGGTGATTCAGTCCATGAACGCCCTGAATGAAAAGGGCGTTCAGTTCCTGCTCATTGGTCTGGGCATCTGGATGGCCATGGAGCTGCAATACTCGCTCTCCGTGCTGATTGTGCTGCCCTTTGTCCTCTTTTCTCCGCTGGGTGGGTGGCTGGCAGACCGCTGGTGCAAAACCCGCCTGCTGCAGGCCATGGTGCTGCTGCAGGTCTTTGTGCTGGCGGGCATGAGTGTGGGGCTCTGGCAGGAAAACCTCAGCATTGCCATTTTCTGCTTCGCCATATTCTGCGTGCAGGCCATGTTCTTCAGCCCTGCCAAAAAGGGGCTGACCAAAGACATCGTCGGCTCGCGCAACATCGGCTTTGCCAGCGGAGTCATGGAAATCTCCACCATGCTGGCCCTGCTCGTGGGGCAGATCGGCGCGCTCTACCTCATCTACACCCTGCTCAAGCTCTGGGGGCCGGATTCAGGCTGGCAGGCGGCTGCCCTGCCCTGCGCCTGCTGCACCGTGGGGGCAGTGGTTGTCTACATCATGAGCCTGTTCATGCCGCGCTACCCCGCCCAGAGCACGCGCCCCTTCAGCTGGAATCTGCTCTGGTGCCATTTCAGCCAGCTGCGCATGCTCTGGCAGAACAAGGTGCTGCGCAACAGTGAAATCGGCATCGGATTCTTCTGGTTTCTTGCCAGCGTCATGATGCTCATCGTGCTGCAAATGGCGGCAGAGGCCAACCCCGTACAGAGCAAGGCCGATTTCCTGCAGGTTCTCGGGCAGCAGAAGGATTCCGCCCTGCTCTTTGCCTGGCTCAGCGGCGGCTCCATCAGCGGCGGGCTCTGCGCCTCCATCATCTGCGCACGCAGAATCCGCGCCTGGGTGGCCACTGCCGGCGGAATCGGCATGACCCTGGGGTGCATCGCGCTTGCGCTGCTTCCCTACGGCTCCCCACTGTTTTTTGCAGCGCTCACCTTCACCGGCTTTACCGCCGCCGGCTACCTGGTTCCGCTCAATGCCCTGCTGCAAGACCGCGCCGATAACGACAAGCGGGGCGATGTCATTGCCGCCGGCAACCTCATCGACTGCGGGCTGGGCATTGTGGCCGTGCTGCTGCAGGGCACGCTGAAGGCAGCGGGCATGTCCCCGCAGTGGCAGTGCGGCATGCTGGCCCTGTGCAGCGCGCTGGTAGCCACTTTCATCATCCGCCACACAAAGGCGTGATTCCTGCTTGTCATACCTCTTTCCATATGGTAGCATATGCAGCGTATGAAGCGTTCTATTGTGTTGTTAGCCTGTCTGCTCACCCTGCAAAGCTGCAGTCTGCAGGAACACATCTCCAAGGCTACCACCAGGCTGGAGGAGCAATATAACCAGATTAAAACCTGGGAACAGCTTCCCCAACGCACGATATCATGGTCGCAAGCTGTCGCCATGATGAAAAAGAACAATACGGAATACCTGCGGATTCAGCAGACAATTGCCAAGGCCGAACGCTCCGAAATGAGCGTCTACACAGACCTCATCCCCGGTGTCAGTTACTACAGCTATTTTAATTCAGCACTCAGTGAGCTGACCACCTCCATGAATGGGAACAATATATCCCACCAGGTAAATGTCAATTTCTACCTGCCCACCCTCACTCAGCTTCCCTACCGTATCTACGCCAGCAAAGCCAGCACTTTTGCCGCCGTTAAAGCATTGGAAGGCAAAGAACGCGAACTGATTTCAAAACTTTACGCCAACCAGAGGAAACAGGCCCTCGCAGTCCGCCAGAAAGAACTGGAATCTCTCACCCCGGAGCAGAAGCCTGATTATCTGCGCACAGAAACAGGCGCGGAATTAGCTCAATGGCAGGAAATAGCCTCCTTACTGGGTGACTACAGCGCCCGGTGGCAGATTCTCCCGTCATCAGTTCCCAGATTCCGGTGGGCCAACTACCGGGACATCACCGGTTCGCTGGATTCGCTTATCGTCTGCCAGTTCGCGCTGAAGCTTGAACAAGCCAGAATGCAGCAGTACAGCATCGCGCTCCGTTATCTGCCAACAGTCAACACCAGTTTGTACAGTCCCCAGCTGTTCTCCTCCATGGGCGGCACCTATTCCGGCACCTTCCTGGATATGGATGACACCACGCTCAACCTGAGCCTCAGTTATACACTGGACACCGATTTGCAGAACTGGAATCAATACCAGGACAGCAAAGAAACATACGAGCTTCAGAAGCGCGAGACCCATGCAGAAATGATGAACCTCAAGCAAAAGTTGCTTTCCCTGAAAACCAGCATGGATGAATATGCCGCCTGGCGCAGCTTCATGCACAAACGCATGGAACACCTGCGCACTGCCCCCACGGCCAATGCTCAAGAATACCTGGAAAACGAAACCACTCTGCACGCCATGCAGAAAGAGCTCCTCAGTCAGGAGGCCTCCTCTATCGAATCCGAGGCCGCGCTCATTCTTCAATACGGGCTGCGTTAACTACGCACATTCTTGAGGCAGCGTCCCAGAAGCTCAGGCAATCCCGGAACGCCATAGCCCTGCACCTCCATCAGGCGTTCCGCCTCGGTGCAGAACTCTGACTTCAGCAGTTCCAATCGTTCCAGCGGCAGGCGCTCAGCCTCCAGTTGGTGAGGCGTCAGGTTTTTCTGCAAGCGCATTATCTGCAACGAGCGGTCTTCCAGGCGCTGCATCGCAGGCTTCAAATCAGGCATCACGGCAGCTGCAGAATCAGCATTAACTGCGCGGCGCAGCAGATAAATGATATCTTCCAGGCAATCCCCCCACTCTCCACAACTACGCACGAGTGGTGTTTCATCCCGGCGGTCAGCCGCCAGAGAGCTGGACATGCTCATCTTATAAAAGCGGAACACCTGCATCAAATCCTCAGCACCGTAGGCATTCACCTCATTCAGGCGCTGCACCACGGGCATATACCCCTGCGTGATATGCATCAGATCCCGCATCGCCTGCTCCAGTTCGCGGCCTTCCTCAGCCGAGGTAATCGGTAACTGGCTCAAATGCGCGGTTTCGCGGTGCATATACTCCAACAGCGGCTTGAGCTCGCCAGCTACCTTGCGGCCGCTCTCCTGGTCACTCACCGTGCGCAGCAGACGGCCGATTTCATGGGTCATTTCAATCATGCGGCGGCATACATCTACCGGGGTATCGGCAGTCTCCACCTGCCCCACCGCTACAGGCAGGGCAAGCAACGGGCATATCCCCCATATATGGCGCAGCAGCATCATCTGCACTTATTGTAACGGCCAAATGCCCCTCTGTCAAGGGGGTAATGCAGAACAGGGTGCGCAGCGACATCGCCACGCACCCTGTTCGTTATTGAATATCAATTATTATTAATGACCGCTCAAAGTGGTGATATAGTAACCGGCGATAACAGCGGTACCAATCACACCAGCCACATTCGGGCCCATGGCGTGCATGAGCAGGAAGTTCGTGCGGTCAGCCTGCTGGCCCACATTGTGGGACACGCGGGCTGCCATCGGCACGGCGGATACACCGGCAGAGCCGATAAGCGGGTTGATGGGGTTCTTGCGCCAGCCGGGAACCAGGTTCATGAGCTGGGCGCAGAGCAGACCACACACCGTAGCCACGGCGAAGGCCACCACACCCAGAAGAATAATCATGAGGGTCTGCGGCTGCAGGAAGCGGGCGCCCTGCATGGTGAGGCCCACGGACACACCCAGCAGGATGGTGGTGATGTTCATGAGCTCGTTCTGGGCGCAGCTCACCAGACGCTCGGTCACCTGGCATTCGCGCAGGAAGTTACCCAGCATCAGCATACCCAGCAGCGGGGCTGCATCCGGGCAGAGCAGAATGGTGGTCAGCGTCACCACGAAGCAGAAGAACAGCTTCTCACCCTTGGAGACCTGGCGCAGGCTCTTCATCTTGATCTTGCGCTGGGCTTCCGTGGTGCAAAGCTTCATGAACGGCGGCTGAATCAGCGGCACCAGTGCCATGTAGGTGTAGGCAGCCACGGCAATAGCCCCCAGCAGTTCCGGAGCCATCTTACTGGCCAAGAAGATGGAGGTGGGGCCGTCTGCACCACCGATGATGCCAATGGCCGCAGCCTGCCCCTTTGTGAAGCCGAGGCCCACGGCGCAGAGGAAGGTCATCGCCACACCACCCTGGGCAGCAGCGCCCAGCAGCAGCGACTTGGGAGAAGCCAGCAGCGGACCGAAGTCCGTGAGAGCGCCCACGCCCATGAAGATGAGGGCGGGGAAGATTTCGCACTTGATACCGAGGCCCAGCCAGTCAAACAGGCCGCCCTCAGGCTTCAGGACGAGGTACTTCTTGGCAGCCTGACCGGTCACCTCCAGCTGGCCCTTGCCCACGGTCTTCACCTCCATTGTTTCAGCCATGGCTGCATCGTACTCAGCAGCCACCTCCGGGGCAAGCCCCTCGGTGCTCTGCTTGGCGGCAGGGTCGGTATATTCTGCCAGTGTAATGGAGAGGAAGCCCACGTCCTGCATTGTGGAGCGCGCCACCTTTCCATCTTCAATGGCGACCACTTCGCGCTGAGCCTGAGTAATGACCATGCCGTTGTCCGGGATATTGGCAATGAGGGCGCCGAACGCAATCGGCACCATCAGCAGCGGTTCAAACTGCTTCACCACACCCAGATACAGCAACACTGCCACAACACCCCACATCACATACATCTGCCAGGACATCTGGTAGATGCCCATGCCGGAGATGAAGTCCGCGAAGGAATTCAAAAGTTCTTGCATATCTGATTATAATGCGTTGTTAGAGTCCACCTCTGCACCCGGCCGGGCGCAGAGCCTGCAAGCGCAACTTAACCAATGTAGGCCAGGGTCTGACCCTCGGTCACGGTGTCGCCGGGCTTCACGGTGAAGGAGGTCACGGTGCCGTTGGCGGGGGCGTAGATAACGGTGTTCATCTTCATAGCCTCCACAGTCATCACCTGGTCACCTTCCTTCACGGCAGTGCCGGGCTGCACGTCGAGGGATACCACCTTGGCAGCCAGCGGGCTGGGAATGGGGGTGCCGGAACCGGCTGCGGCGGGAGCAGGAGCAGCGGCCACGGGAGCGGGGGCAGCCACAGGAGCAGGAGCCACCACGGGAGCAGCCACAGGAGCAGGAGCGGGGGCACCGGCCACGGGAGCGCAACCACCAACGGTTTCAACAGTTACATCAAAGGTCTGACCGGCAACAGTAATACGGAGCTGTTTCATATTATTTTATTCTATTTAGTTTTGTTTGAAGTGTTTGTTTAAGGGGTGTACGCTGGCGTAAATCAACGCACGGGAGAATTGTTCATAGCAGCAGCACGGCCACCCTGCCCGTAGGCAGTATCAACCGGCTTAATATCCAGAATGCGAGCCTCATTGCCCACCGTCACCTTGACGGCTGCGGCAATGGCGGCAACGACCTGCGGTGTTATACTGCTCTGCGCGGCATCATAAATGCCTGCGGCAATGGCTGCCACCTGGGCTGGCGGCAGTTCCGGTGCCACCACGGGGGCAGCCACCGGGGCGGAGGCCACGGCTGCCTTGGCAGCCTCGGCCTGCGCCTTGCGCTTGGCATCCAGACGCTGCGCCACGGCTCCCGAAATCGTCAGCATGACGCTCAGGAAGCTGAGGCAGATAATCACCACACACATGCCGGTCACCTGGTAGATGACGGCATCCATATCGAGTGCAGCGAGTGTCTGTATCATTGTTTATTTGGGTTTGTGAAAATTACAGCGGCATGTTGCCGTGCTTCTTGGCGGGGTGGGTCTCGCGCTTGCTGAGCAGGGTGCGCAGGGTCAGCGCAATGCGGGCGCGGGATTCTGCCGGGTTGATGATGTCGGTCACCTGGTCAGAAGCGGCTGCGGCATACGGGTTGGAGAAGGCTTGCTCGTACTCGGCCACCAGTTCCTTCTGGCGGGCAGCGCGGGCTTCGGCATCTTCAATTCCCTTGAGCTCGCGCCCATAGAGAATCTGCACCGCACCGGCAGCCCCCATCACCGCAATCTCGGCGCAGGGCCAGGCAAACACGGCATCAGCCCCCAGGCCCTTGCAGCACATGGCGATATAGGCACCGCCGTAGGCCTTGCGCATGATGAGGGTCACCTTGGGCACGGTGGCAGAGGAGTAGGCGTAAATCATCTTGGCGCCGTGGCGGATGATGCCGCCGCGTTCCTGCTGCTTGCCGGGCAGGAAACCGGGCACGTCCACCAGGTTCACCAGCGGAATGTTGAAGGCATCACAGCAGCGGATGAAGCGGGCGGCCTTGTCAGAGGCGTCGATGTCCAGGCAGCCGGCCTTCACAGCAGGCTGGTTGGCAATGATACCCACCACCACACCGCAGATGCGGCCGAAGCCCACCACCACGTTGCCGGCAAAGTTGGCATGCACCTCCAGGAAGCTGCCTTCGTCCACCAGGCGGGCAATCACCTTCTGCACATCCAGCGGGGTGTTGTTATTGTCGGGGATAATGTCGTTCATCCCCTCCTGCGGGGCAATGTCGAGCGGCTGGCCCAGGTCATGCGGCGGCTCCTGGGCATTGTTGGAGGGCAGATAGGTCAGCAGCTGCTTGGCAATGGAAATGGCATGTTCATCCGTCTCCGCCACAAAGTGGGCATTGCCGGAAACAGAGGAATGCACAGCGGCACCGCCGATTTCCTCCATCGTGCACTGCTCGTAGGTCACCTGCTCAATCACCTTCGGGCCGGTGATATACATGCCGGCGGCACCACCCTTGCGGATGATGATGAAGTCCGTCAGCGCCGGGGAATAAGCGGCGCCACCAGCGCAGGGCCCCAGGATGAGAGAAATCTGCGGCACCACACCACTGGCGGCCACGTTGTTGTAGAACACGTTGGCAAAACCGGTGAGGGATTCCACGCCCTCCTGCAGGCGGGCGCCGCCGGAGTCGTTAATCTGGATGATGGGCATACCGGCCTTGAGGGCATACTGCTGGGCGTCGCAAATCTTCTGGGCATGCATGTAGCCCAGGGAACCTCCCTGAGCCAGGAAATCGGCAGAGGCAGCAGCCACCGGACGGCCATTCACCAGGCCGAAACCAGTCACAATGCCATCACCGGGAATCTCCTTGTTCAGCATACCGAAATTGCTGCAGTGGTGCTTGGTGTGCATGCCGATTTCCGTGAATGACCCCTGGTCAAACAGGCAGGCAATGCGTTCGCGTGCCGTCCAGTCGCCCTTGGCGTGGCGAGCATCATACTTCTCCTGGGAAGCAGCATACTTCACCTTCTTCTGGCGAGCCTCAAGCTCTTCAATCAGTTTGGGATCGATAGCCATAATCTGAAATATGTAAAATGTTTCCTATGCGCGGGCTGTGGGTACAGTCCACCTACGTTGCCCGATTCTATCACGCCCACCACGCCAATGGAAGCAAATTCTGCTCACCCCGGACGATTTTCCAGGCGATTCCTTTCGCAGGTGAGTGAAATTTCGCCAAGTACACGAAACCGCATCACCCCTGCACCACAATACGCGGCGTCAGAATGCAGCGACGGTATGTCCCCGGAGCCACATGCGTGCGAGGCCACACAATGCAGTCATCCAGCACACAGCCGGCGGGAATCACGGCATCCTGCCCCACCACACAATCCTCACCCAGCTCCGCCTCTGCGGAAATATTCGCCGTGCAGTGAATGCGCTCCCGGCTGGTCAGTTCCATCATCGTGTCCACATAGCCGGCAGGAGACCCGATTTCGTGCCAGTTGGCCCAGTCGAACACCACGCCGCCCACGCGGCCCTGCCTGATAAGCTCCAGCCAGATGGGCACAATCGAAAATGAATCCTCCGCCGGGAACAGCTCCGCCACTTCCGGCTCCATGAGATACACCCCGGCAAACTGATGCGTGCCCGGATTCACCCCCAGCGCATGGCGCATATCCGTCACCGCCCC
>JAFZGH010000048.1 GCA_017555465.1 Akkermansia sp.
AGGCTACTGCTGAGGTGGGCACGAAAAGGAAGAATGTTTCCAAGAAGGCGGGAAATGACTAATCACGTGGGTATTGTTTGCGGGGCTGTGCTGAGCACGGCCCTGCTGCCAGGGGCTGAGAGTGTGGCGCAGGTGGGTGCTACGCTGATTGGTACTGGCTTGTTGACCTGGATAACTATTTCCCAGGGGAATGAGATTCGTTCTCTTCGCAAGGAGAACCGGGAATTGGCCAGGGAGATAGGTAAGAAGTGCGGCGGTTGCGAGTTGGTGAAGACAGCCAACTCTATGCTGAAGGCCGCAGGGGATGATTATATGGAACATAACTAGAATAATTTTATGGGAGTTACCTCAGCAGCAATAGGACTTGGCCTGGCATCAGCAGCAGCTGGCTGGGCCGGATACCAGGGACAGAAAAAGGCGGCTAAGGCTCAGGCGGCTGCAGCCGAGCGTTATGCCGCCGCTCAGGAGCAGACGGCCAAGGCAATAGCCAGCAGCAGCGCGGCGATGCCTGGCGCAGTGCAGGCCAGTACGGCCAGTACGCAGGAGGCTGCTGAGAGGAATGTGTACAATGCGCAGAAGAGAAAGAAAACTAGTGCTTCTACAGTGAATCCGCGTTTCCGTGGTCTGGGAAGTGGTGGCGGCAATTCTAACTTAGGAGAGAATTGATGGAACAGGATGTGCTGAGAGGGGCGCTGAAGCAGCTGGCGCAGAGTCTGTGGTCCCGTTATGAGGAGGAGACCTCCCCGATGGTGCGGGAGCTCAAATCGCTTATGGAGAAGTGCGACGTGGCGGCGGGAGCTGCCCGTACGCTGACGAGTACGCATAGCAGCTATATCACGCCGGCAGGCCGGCGCTGGTTCAAGTTGCAGAGCCGGAAGAAGCTGAAGGGGAAGGTGGATGACCGTGTTTCACGGTATTTCCGCGCGTTGACCAATGCTCTGAGTGAGCGGCTGGCGGAGAGTAATTTCTACACGGCGAGCCATGAGGTGTATGGTGACCGTGTGCGATGGGGTACCGGGGCGGCATATATTGGCGGGAGTGATACGGAGGCTCTGTATTTCACGTATATTCCGGCAGGGTCTTTTGTGATAGATGAAGATGCGCGTGAGCGCGTGCATACGCTGGTGCGCAAGTTCAAGTATACGCCGGCCCAGGCAGAGATGGAGTGGGGACGCGAGAATTTGCCAGAGAAGGTGCAGCAGATGTGTGATGATGACAAGCTGCGAAACAGCCAGAAGATAGAGTTCCAGCATATTGTGCGCCCGAACGCCGGGCAGGTGAAGGCAGGCTGGCGGGATGTGCCGATGGAGCAGCGGCAATATGAGGGGTACTACGTGGATTCTGAGACTTACCACATTATCAAGCAGGAGGGGTACTATGAGTTTCCTTTCCTGGTGACGCGTTACCTGAAGGAGGCTGATTCTCCCTATGGTGTGCCGCCTGGCCGGGATGTGCTGCCGGCAATTCGCCAGCTGGTGAAGCTGGAGCGTCTGATGGATACGCTGGCGGAGACGCAGGCGTTTCCTCGTGTGCTGCAGCTGGCCAAGCAGAATAAGCAGGTGGATATGCGGGCAGGCGGCATTACTACTATTTCGGAGGAGGCAGCCAGGATGAATATGCCGCGTGAGTGGGGTACCGGCGGGCGGTATGACATAGGGCTTGACCGCATAAAACACAAGGAGGAGCAGATTCGTAAGGCTTACCATGAGGATATGCTGCTGAGTGTGACGGCGCAGGAGAAACAGATGACGGCTCGTGAGGTGGAGGAGCGTGTGGCTGAGAAGATTCTGGCCTTTACGCCTTCCTTTACTTTGTTTATCAATGATAATCAGGTGGCCATGAGGCGCATTCTGGGGGTGTTGATGCGCCGTGGAGAGTTGCCTTCGGACGATGTGCCGGAGGAGCTGAGGAATGGCGAGGAGGTACTGAATCCGCATGTGAGTTACCTGGGACGTATTGCTCAGGCTCTGGAGCTGATTGTGGCGCGCGGGACTCAGCAGGTGGTGGATAATGTGGTGGGCTGGGTGCAGTCTACCGGCCGGCCAGGTATGCTGGAGATGATTGATGAGGAGCAGCTGCTGCGTGAGTGGGTTGATACGGCCGGATGCTCTGACAATATTATTCTGAGTGAGGCTGATATTGAGCTGAAGCGGCAGGAGCAGAAGATGGCTCTGGATATGCAGCAGCAGGCTGCTATGGATAATGATACGCTGGAGGCGGCCGGGAAGATGGCGCAGATTCAGGCGGCTATGAAGAAAGGGGGCGCGCGATGATAAGGGTGGCGTTCAATGGTGGCGAACTTTCTCCACAGGTGCAGATGAGAGCTGACCTGGATGTGTTCCAGCGCGGATGCTGCTGTGTGGAGAATTTTGATATTGGGCAGGCTGGCGGGGTGACCCGCCGGCGTGGGTTCCGGAGGTTTGCCCAGGCGCAGGGTGCAGCGTCCAGGTTGTTTGTGTACCGGTACTCTAATGCGGATCGCTATCTGGTGGAGGTTGGTGAGGAGGAGGTGCGTGTATATTCACCTGATGGGGCTCGCGTATGGAGTGTGGAGAGTCCGTGGGTGGGTGAGGAGATACGGCAGCTGCGTACTGTGCAGATGAATGCGCTGCTGATATTTGTGTGTGCTGCGGTGCCGCCGGTGCAGCTGGTATGTGATGGTGCCGGGGCGTGGCGGATGGAACAGTACGCGTTCAAGACCCCGGCCTGGAGATGGAGTGAGCTGCGGGATTATCCCGTTAAGGTCAGCCGGCGACCAGATGGATATTTTTCTGTGGAGTTTGACCCGGAGGAGCGTGTGGAGGAGCGTACGCCGCAGCTGAAGGAGGCGATTCGCGTGAGTTATTACACGGATGCGAAGGAGTTGAAAATCGGCCAGGCTGCGGCTTTCGGTAAGATTAACGAGCATTACCAGGAGGGGTTCATTGATGCAGGTGTATCCATTGCGAAAGGTCGGATTTTTGCGGTGCGGCGTGCGCCGGAGACTGTGCTGTATAGTGTGGTGAATGGCTGGAAGGGGTCGGATGATTTTATTACCGGCTTGATAGATCCCGCGAACTATACCCACAATTTCCAGGTGGGGACGGATGGCCGCAGCTCCAGCAGAACGATAAGCGAGCTGACGAAGGATTTATCCTTTACGAAGGGAGAGAGCTTCCTGTTTGATAGCGGGTACTGGGATATTTTCACTTGCGTGGCTGATTTTGTCGGGGGAAGTCATTATTTCAAGGGGGGAATCAATCCGGAGGATTATCCTGGTCATTTTGTGCGCGGGTTCATGATAGGCGCAGAGGCGTGCAAGGGTGCGTGGAAGCTGCACCTGAGCGGGACTTGGTATGGCAGCTATGAGGTACGC
>JAFZGH010000049.1 GCA_017555465.1 Akkermansia sp.
AGGCCCGCAAAGCCGAGTACAAATTCCTGAAAGCACGCGGCGAATGGCTCTCACCCACCGAATGGGTCTTCACCGGCATCGGCATGCTGGTCATCATCGGCGGCATCAGCATCGGCTGCTTCCGCAAGGGCAAATGGTAACTCCCTCCTCCCTCACCTGTTACCCAAAGCCCCCGCCGGCAATCCGGCGGGGGCTTTGATTTCAAAAAAACAAGGGAAGAAATTCACTTGGGCAAGCCGTCGTCCTCTCCCCCGGTCAGCCATGATATGCTGAACGGAGCAAAGCGGATGTGGCGGATGGGGGCACCATTCACCTCAAACAGCACCCCGGCCACACCCGGTTTCACCGGGCACAACACGGAATAGGCAAACGGCCCATTACCCACGAAGCGGGACACAGGCCAGGTCTTTCCGTCGTCATAGCTCATCTTGATGACACCATTGGTACGCCCCTGGGTGGGCGAGGAGAACAGAATGCGCCCCTGCTTTCCCAGCGCATCATCCGCATAGGAATAGCGCGTCAGGCCGTTCTGGCAGTTCGGACTGGGCAGTTCCGGGTGGTCATTCACCGGGCCCCAGCTCGCGCCGCCATCTTCCGAATAGGCCACCTTGCGCAGACTGCCCCCCCAGGCGCGGGAGACCACGAGCAGCCCGCCCTCCTCGGTTTCGGCGATGGATACCTCGTTGATACCCCGGCCGGCATCCGATTTCCGACCAATGCTCCAGCTCTTGCCGCCGTTGTCAGAATAAGCAGCCGCCAGCGTCCAGTTCCCGAACGGGCCCTCGTTGAGCGGCACCACCAGACGTCCCTTGTGTTTACCTCGGGTGAGCTGCACCCCGGGATTCGGCCCGCTGCAGGTGATGGTCACCCCTTCGTTCTTGGTGAATCGGGTCACATCCTTCGGTTTGCTCCACTTCTTACCGTTCTTGGAGAAGCAGACAAAATTGCGGATGCAGCGGTCATCCTCCCAGCCCGTGGGGATGTCGGGCGTGCGCTCTTTGATTCCTTCCGGGTAACGCTGGAAAAAGAGGACAATCTGCTTGCTGTTCCGGTCGTATATCAGGCAGGGATTGTTGAATGTGGCCCCCTTGGAGGCAGCGGCCACCACGGGCTTGCTCCATTTTTTGCCACCATCCTTGCTGATGGAGACAATCAGGTCGTTCTGCCCCTGGTCAGTGTCCTGATAGCGCCCCTCGGCCATGGCCACCAGTGTGCCGTTGGCATTGATGATATCCGGTATGCGGATACTGGCATAGGGATTTCCTTCCCCCGCCACAAACACATCCACCGCGCGGCCGTACGGCTCGCTGTCCAGCGCGGCCAGCTCGGCCTTCGTCACTGCCTTGCCCGGCAATGAGGAGGCAACAGACTCCCCGGTACTCCGGGCCTTTTTCTTCTTACCCTTCTTCTTGCCCGCCGGTTTTTCTGCCACCTCATCCTGCGCGCAGGCGGGAGCTGAAACAAGCGGTGCCGCCACCAGGAGGGTGACGGCACACAGCAGGGATGAACAGAACTTCATCATCTTATGCTTTCTCTTTCTTGGGAAGCAGGAAGAGGATGATGCCGCAGAGCATCATGAGGATGCCCGCCAGGCTGAGCACAGAGGACAGCGGAGTGCCGGCGTCCTTGAGCATGCCGCCCAGCCAGGAAACGAGAGCACCTGCACCCACGGAGGTGAGGTTGAGCAGGCCGTAACCCGTGGCAGCAAAGCGCTCGTCAATCGTGTTGCGGAGCACAGGCATGAGGGTGGCATCCATAGCGCCCTGGGCCACGCCCTGCATGGACACAAGGGCAAGCACGGCCACCAGACCCACCTGGGCACCGAACAGCATGGCCAGCAGCACGCAGGGACCAGCCACGCAGAAGGCGATGCCGGGCACGTAGGCGCGGGCGTTCTTGTTGCGGAGATACCAACGGTCTGCAATCACAGCGCAAGCCAGCACGGAGATGTACTTGGCAATGTTAATCCACTGCGTGGCAGCGGGGCCGGCATCGGCCTCGGAGATTTCGAACATATCCTGCAGCAGGCGCGGATACCAGCCCAGCAGGAACCAGTTGGCGAAGCCGGCAAAGGAAATCATGAGCAGCAGCAGGTACATGCCGCGGCCGGTGAAGATGCTCTTGAGCATCTGGCCCAGGGTGAACTGGGGAGCGGCGGGGGCAGCAGCAGCTTCCTCTGCGACTGCGGCGGCGGGGGCTTCCTCAGCCTTCGGGTCACGCAGGAAGAAGAGTACGATGAGACCGTATGCCACGCCAATGAAACCGAACACCTCGAAGGTGAGGCGCCAGCCCATCTGGCAGGGGTCACCAGCCATCATGGCACCGTAACCAGCCATCACCTGGCCGGCATAGATACCGCTCATGTGCAGGCCGGTTGCCAGCGAGCGGGTGCTGCCGCGGTGGTAGTCTGTGATGAGGGCCAGTGCAGCGGGAATGTAGAAGGCTTCGCTCACGCCCATCATGGCGCGCCAGAATACCAGTTCTTCATACGATTCAGACTTACCGGTCATCCAGGTCACAATGGACCATACCACCAGCGAGCACATGATGATGAAGGAACGGCTGAAGCGGTCTGCCAGGTAACCACCCACCGGGGAAAGTGCAGCATACACAATCAGGAAGGCGGAGGTCACGATGCCGAACTGGGCCTGGGTCATCTCAATGCAGCCAGCCCCTTCGGTCATGGACTTGTTGAGCACGGCCAGCAGCTGGCGGTCGAAGTAGTTGAGCATCACCACCACCCAGAGCACAGCCACGGCAATCCAGGCCCACTTGCCGGGCTTGGTCACGGGTGCATTCGGAGAGATAGCGGGTTTGGCAAGGCCTTTCTTGCAGGCAGCCATGATGGCAAGCACAGCGATGCCGATGGCTACCCAGGGGGTAAGGTCGGCCAGGAAGGTCAGGATGGGATTAGGTTCAGGCATAGTAGTGTGTGTTGTTATTTAGTGTTGATAGTGGAAATGATGGGAGTGCGGACACCGGGGTGGGTCTCGCCGGAGATGATGTACACCGAGCCCATGACCTTGACGGCCGGGGCGGTGGCAATACCGATGCTGTTCTGCCCGGCAAGGGTCCAGCTGCCCGTGTGCGGGTTGAAGCAGTAGATAGCC
>JAFZGH010000050.1 GCA_017555465.1 Akkermansia sp.
AGCATTAGCCTCGTCCTTGTCGAAATAGGCCCACCCCGCCGAATCTGGAGCTTCCCATTCGCCGGTAACCCACCATTTGTATGCATAGCCGGCTTTTCCTCCGCCATTGTCGAAGACCTTCCGGAAATAATCGGGAACCTCATTCCCCTGGGGAACAGAGGAGGTGATGCTGGATTGATTGTGCTTCTGCCACCAGACGATGACATTGCTGGCTGTCATAGCTCAGCACAGCCCCGTGTCGTCGATGCCTGTTTTCTGGTAGTCATAGCAACCTCCTTCCCGGGAAACCCCGGGGGGCGCAGACTTCTGCTGCCGGTGCTGAAATACCGCAGGCAAGGAGAGCTACGGTGGAGAAAATGATTTGTTTCATAGTTTTTTTTCAGTGTGCCAGTTTCGTGCCAGGAGTCAAGGAAAAAGCGGCAGTGTTCATTAGCTCTTCTGGTGAACGGAAGCGGTATACCATATATAGAACACACCCGGCCGGGGGCGGGTCAATTTCTGTGGACCGATGCGGTTCGATGATACTCAACAAAGCATGTAACCATGAAAACTGCTCCAAACAACCCAGGCAAGAATGGCCAGATTGCCAAGCTGGGTGTATTCACGCTGGCCATGATCAATGTCTCCGCGATTGTGAGTCTGCGAGGCTTGCCCGCGGAGACAACATATGGATTGAGCTCGGCCTTTTATTATATCTTTGCGGCTGTGTTCTTCCTGATTCCGGTATCGCTGGTGGCGGCAGAGCTGACCACCGGCTGGCCGCAGAAGGGCGGTGTATTCCGCTGGGTGGGCGAGGCCTTTGGCCCGCGCTGGGGATTCCTGGCCATCTGGCTGCAGTGGATTCAGACCACCATCTGGTTCCCCACGGTGCTGACCTTTGCGGCGGTATCGCTGGCATTCATGGGGCCCAATCAGAGCTGGGACCACGCACTGGCATCCAATAATATCTATGTGCTCATCATTGTGCTGCTTGTGTACTGGGTGGCCACCCTGCTGAATATGCGCGGTATGCAGACCAGCGGCGGCATTACGAAATGGGGCGGCTTGCTCGGCACGGTGATTCCGGCAGCCCTGCTGGTGCTTATGGGCATGGTGTACTGGGGGCAGGGGAATCCCATTGATATCAGCCTGAAGGCGCGCGACTTCATCCCCGATTTCTCCAACTTTAACAACATTGTGCTCGCGGCCAGTATCTTCCTCTTCTACGCCGGTATGGAGATGAGCGCCGTGCATGTGAAGGAATGCGAGAACCCCAGCCGTGATTACCCGCTGGCCATTGCCATTGCTTCTGTGATGACCGTGTGCATCTTCGTGTTCGGTACGCTGGCCATTGGCTTCATCATCCCGCAGAACCAGATTACGCTTACGCAGAGCCTCCTCATTGCCTTCGATAACCTCTTTGCGTACTTCCATGTGTCCTGGCTGGGATCGCTCATGGCGCTTTGCCTGGCCTTCGGTGTGCTGGCGCAGGTGGTGGCTTGGGTAGGTGGCCCGTCCAAGGGCTTGCTGCAGGTGGGCTGTGCCGGGTATCTGCCGCGCTTCATGCAGCGCACCAACAAGGCGGGCGTGCAGGTGGGCATCCTCATGGTACAGGGATGCATTGTGACGCTGCTTTCGGTGCTGTTCGTGGTGCTGCCCAGTGTGCAGACGGCGTACCAGGTGATTTCGCAGCTCACCATTCTGCTCTACCTCATCATGTATATGCTCATGTTTGCAGCGGCCATCTACCTGCGCTACCGTGAGCCGGATACACCGCGTTCATTCCGAATTCCCTGTGGCAAGTATTTCGGCATGTGGGTGATTGGCGGCCTGGGGCTGCTGGGCAGCCTGGTGGCCTTTGTGTTCAGCTTCATTCCTCCGGGGCAGATTCCGGTGGGCAGCCCGGCGGTGTATGTGGGCATCCTCATTGTGGGCACGGTGATTTTTGCCGGCATTCCGCTGCTGATTTATGCTATGCGCCGCCCCGACTGGGCCGACCCGGACGCCAAGGCCGCGTTCGAGCCCTTCAGCTGGGAGAAGGAGAAGTAATGTAGAATGTAGGATTTTGGATGTAGAATGTATTGAATCCCCTGCGCCTGCGGGCGCAGCAGAAACAATGCCGCCCCGGATTCCGGGGCGGCAACAAGAACCCGCGGGTGTCAGAAAGAAGGCAGGGGCGGAGCCGGCGGGGCGGTGGAAGCTCTGGTTAGTAGAGTAAAGAAATCAGAACCCGCAGAGCGGGTGGCAGAAAACGTGGCTTTTTCAAACAACCGTTGGTACACGAAATTGTTCCATCCTTGCTTTTCTCTTGTTTCACGCTTCACCACATGGTAACGTGTCGAGCATCATTAAATTACTCGTATGGGAAACTCGTTCATTAATGTAAACGTGCACCTTGTTTTTCATGTCAAGAGCACTGGTTGCACCATGAGAGAGGAGGATTTACCACGTGTCTTTCATTATATAGGCGGAGTTATAGGGTCATTATCGGCACATCCATACATGGTTGGAGGATGTGTTGACCATGTGCATATCCTGACATCTTTACCCGTTACGATGAGTCTTGCGGAGCTGGTTCGG
>JAFZGH010000051.1 GCA_017555465.1 Akkermansia sp.
CATCGGCTTCGGCACCGTGGCAGCCACAGAAGGCTCCACAACCATCTGCTTGCCCTGTGCCAGCTTCACCACCAGCTTGATACTCAGCACAGCCTTACCGCCGCGCTCCTGCGTCAGCTGCACAGCCTGGCGAAGCTCGCTATCGCAAGCCTTCAGGAACGTGCCGCCCTTGTCCACCATGCGCAGCGTCTCAAACAACAGCGCACCATGCTCCGTCTCAGCCTCACTCATTCAGCACCCCCTTCCTGAGCATCAGCCTCAGCCACCTCGCCACCGGCAGCCTTCTTCATCATATCCAGCAGCGCCCCCAGCCCGCCTCCCCTGCTCTCATCGCGTTCACCCACGGCATACCACTCAGCAAGGGCAGCCATAGCCTTCGGATTCATTGACATGGCGCTGTGCAGCAACGTGGTCAGCGCGCCATTTGCCAGGCGGTAAACCGTCTCACTCTTCAAGCCCGCGCAACCCGCAGTCTCAACACGGCCCGTACACGCCACATCATCCGAAACCAGCAGCAAGCCGTCACCATCCATCTCCACGCGACCATCACGCAGAGCCTCGGCAATCTCGCTGAACTTCAGCCTTATCTTGGTATTTTCTTCTATCATAATCAGTATTCTATCTTGTTTTTTTGCTACCCCCACCCGCATTCCCACGGTGAGAGCGAAGCCGCGTCCGGGAATCGAACCCAGAAGCTCCACTTGCGAACATCTCTCTCCTAATGACGCAAGCCGACACGCGGCAGGAACTGGTGGTATATTTTCTATCGTGCCCCACCAGCAGGCACGCCCAACTACCCTATGAAATCGCCCACGCTTCACAGCGTTAGCAAAACAGCCCGGGAGGGAATCGAACCCCCATCTCTGGTACCGGAAACCACCGTCCTATCCATTGAACGACCAGGCCGAAGCGGGCTCACAGCTGAACCGCCGAGCCCTGGGCGGGTATGAATCAGATACATCCTATCCAACACAAAACGCTGCACATGTTAGCCATCAGCCTCAGCCAACAGACAGCCCGAAAAAAAACTCAACCAACCAACCGCTGCGCAAGCGACCACAGCCAACCCACCAGAAGCAGGAATGCCGCCAGCGAACCACCATAAACCAGCACATACAACCCCATCCGGCGCACACACCGAGCCCGGCGGTTCCACCGCTCCCGGCGCACACGGCGGCGAGTCCGCTCACCCCAGCTCGAATCAGCCGGCAGCGCATACTCAGCCGGGCGGCAACCAGTCTGCGCCTCATGCAGCGCACAAGCCAGCCCGCCCAGCTTCTTGAACTCACCGCAGAAACCAGCCTTCTTCAGGAACTTGCGCTCCCCCTTGCTCATTTTCTTCTTGCTCATAAGCTAGTCTCCTTCCCGTAACTCGGCGGCAGCGTATTCCATGCCGCATAGTGACTCTGGCAATCCGGCGTCGCGCCGCTGCAGAACTCATCCTCAGGCTGCACTTCCTCCGTCTCTGCCAACGCAGCCCATGCAGGTGCCCACATCGGAGCGCTAAAGCACGCAACGGCCAGCCCAGCGCAGACAATCATCTTGAAAACCTCATCCATACTCAGCCAGCAATTACCAGTTTGCTCTCAAACTTGCGACCCTTACCAGCCACCCGCGAGCGGTAGCACCCGGCCAGATACGCCTCCACATCAGCGCGCGAAAACACCACACGCCCGGCAATCTTCCAACTCGGCAGAGCCCCAGTCCGAGCCACACGATACACGGCTGCAGCATTCCTCATTGCCGGAAACTCAGCCACCACATCACTCACAGTCAACATTTCCTTGTCCATAATCAGTATTCGGAAGGAAGCAGAACCGTCGTCACAGAGCGGTCCCACTCAGTAATCACAAAAACCTTGCCAACGCGCGTCTCATGAACGCTCACCACACGGTCCTCACCCGTGCGCACAGCCTCATCATTCATCGCCGCGTCCTCGGCGCAAGTGGCGCCCCAATCACCCGTCGCCTGCGCTACAAGCAGCCCAGCCACCTCAGCACGCGACAGCAACCCAGCCACACCGGCAGTCATCACACAATGCCCCAGCGCAAGCACAACCTTCTTCCCGTTCTTAATCCCTGTATTCATAGTGTGGTAAAAAAATCAATAATTCACGCGGCAAGGAACCGGGTGGTAAGCAGGCAACTCCATAAGCCGCTGCACAAGGCTATCACTCGCCTTCCTCTCACCCTTCAACACCAGACACAGGTGAGTAGCACTCACACCAGCAGCAGCCGCTGCCCGGTTAACAGAATACCCACGACCCGCCAGAAATTCCGGCGTGATTCGCACTTCCTTCTTGTTATTCGCTCTCATTTTTGCTAACTTAAACGTGAAAACCGTTATTTCCGTTAACTCTTTATAACGGTGACAAGGAAAAGTTAACAAAACAGTAAACAAAATGCAAGAAGAAATTAACAAAACAGACAGATTTTTGTTAAATTTTCGTTATCTAGTTAACAAAACGGGGATGCTGGATTGCGAAATGGCAGAAAAACTCGGCATACACAAAGTCTCATTCTCTCGCTATTTTTCCGAACACCGCATCCCCAAGCGAGCAATTCTGGAAAAAATAGCAACGTATTTTGAGATTAAATACGACGACCTGCTGCAAAAAGACCTCGCAAAGCCCGAACGCGATTACATATGTATCGAGCACGGCTCCGCAAGATTAAGCGAATCATTAAACGCAGACGAAATCACCGCCATCGCTGTCCTCATGAGCAAAGAACAGCGGGCATACCTCACCGCGGCATCCCGCAAGCTCGGCCTCACGCTGGAAGAATTCATCCTCCTCGCCGCCATGGAACGCGCAGAACGCGCCATCGGCGCCATCTCTCAAACGAACTCAAGCGCCTGTTAATCCACCTCGCGCTCGAAGACCTCCACCCCTACTACTGAACCCTAAAACAACCCTAAAACAACCCGAAACCCACCGACCCGCCATGCACTACATCAACCAGAAACTCAAAGAAGAAAAAGCCCGCAAAGAACAGCAGGCAAAACAAGGCACCGCATACTGCCTCAACCCCGCCACAGGCAAGTGGGAGCTCCCCACCCATTACCTCGCCTACAACTCCACCACCGCGACCTGGAGCGAACCCATCCGCGCAGAAGACGCCGCCACCCTCACCGCAGAAACCATCCTCACCCCCATCTTGTCAGGCCGCGGCTATGGAGAACAAACCACCGCCGGCACCCTCGCAGCCTGGCTCAGCCGCAAAACGGAAATCCCCGAAAAACGGGCGACTAAAACCCTGGGCGAAATCCTCAACACACCCATCAGCGAGCTTATCAGTGGCCCTAAGCCTGAGCCCACCGCTGCTCAGCAGGCAGAATCCGCCATCGGGGGAAAGCCTTACATACCGGGCGACGCAACAAGCGACCACCCATCCCCCGAAGCGCGCTATCATTACCTCGTCATTGAGCACATGAAAGTAAAAGGCTTTTCCGGGAACACTTACGACACCGCCGGCCTTCAAGCCAAGCTCAACGAAGCAGCCGCTCTCGGTTATCGCCTTGTAGGCGTATGCAGCCCCACCTTCGGGGCAGGGGCGCAGCTTGCATCCATGTTCACCGGCGGCTCGTCCATGCATCTCCAGGGCGTCGTAGCAGTCATGGAAAAGGAATGCAATCAATCCAGCGAAGAGTCCATATAATGCGGGTACGCAACAGGTACACAAAATACGCACATTGATAATCAAAGAACAAGAAAACAAAAGCTCTCAATGGCATTGAGAAGGTCAGCGGTTCGAATCCGCTATGCTCCACTTAATCCCAGAAACCGAATCAGAAAACAATCTGGTTCGGTTTTTGCTTTGCATTGATTTTCAATACCTACGCACGCTTAGGCATTGCACGCTCG
>JAFZGH010000052.1 GCA_017555465.1 Akkermansia sp.
CCCTGTCTAACTTCTTACGCCCACTACCGTGGGCTAAGAATTCCGCTCGCTACGCTCGCCGACAAATTACAATTTAGCAGCGTTAGCTGTGCTACAAGAATTTGAAAGCAGTCCTAATGAAACTTTGGGACACATGTGTCTGACTTCTGCATTCTTGCAAATGCGCTTGCCATGTGGGCATGAGTGTGTTATCATCCGGCGCATGGCAGACATGTCCTTTACTGCACAGATGGCAGCCAAACTCGGGCTGGATGAGAAATATGTGATTCCCTACGGCTACGATAAGGCCAAGGTGAGCCTGGAGGTTCTGAAGCAGGGCCGCAAGCAGGGCCGCCTGATTCTGGTGAGCGCGCTCACCCCCACCCCCGCCGGTGAGGGCAAGACCACCGTCTCCATTGGTCTGGCCCAGGGCCTGCAGGCTGTGGGGCAGAAAGTGTGCCTGGCGCTGCGCGAGCCCTCCATGGGCCCGGTGTTCGGCCGCAAGGGCGGAGCCACGGGCGGCGGTGCTTCCAGCATCACCCCGGGTGAGAGCATCAACCTTGGCTTCACGGGTGACTTCCCCGCCATTACCGCTGCCAACAACCTGCTGGCCGCTGTGATTGACAATGCCCTCTTCTACAAGACCACCCGCCTGGACCAGAACAAGGTGACCTGGAAGCGCGTGATGGATATGAACGACCGCTCCCTGCGCCAGATTGTCATCGGCCTGAACAAGAACGGCGTGCCGCGTGAGGATGGCTTCAACATCACCCCGGCCTCCGAAATCATGGCCTGCTTCTGCCTGGCAGAAGACCGCGATGACCTCCGCCGCCGCATCGATAACATCGTGATTGGTTTCACCGCCGATGATGAAGCCGTGTATGCCCGCGAGCTGGGTGTGACGGACGCCCTTCTGGCTATTCTGAAAGAAGCCGTGAACCCGAACCTGGTGCAGAGCCTGGAGGGTGTGCCCGCCTTTGTGCACGGTGGCCCCTTTGCCAATATTGCCCACGGTTGCAACTCCGTCATCGCCACCAAGATGGCCCTTTCCTGCGCCGACTACGCCGTGACCGAGGCCGGCTTCGCCTTTGACCTGGGTGCCGAGAAGTTCCTCGACATCAAGTGCCGCCAGAGCGGCCTCTCCCCGGACGCCATCGTCATCGTGGCCACCATCCGCGCGCTCAAGATGCACGGCGGCGTGGCCAAGACCGACCTGGAAACCCCGAATGCCGATGCCGTGCGCCGCGGTCTGGATAACCTGGCTGCCCACATCGAAAGCGCCCGCCTCTACAAGCGCCCCGTCACCGTGGCCATCAACCTCTTTGCCGCCACCGATACGGAGGAAGAAATCGCCGCTGTCAAGGAAATGTGCGCCAGCATGGGCGTGGGCTGCGCCGTGGCCGATGTCTTCGGCAAGGGCGGCGCCGGTGCCACCGAACTGGCCGAAACCGTGCTTGCCAGCATGCAGCCGGAGTACGAACCCTTCGAATGCCTGTACAGCCTCGACCTGAGCGTGGAGGAACGTATGGCCACCATCGCCCGCAAGATTTACGGGGCAGATGGCGTGGTGCTCACCAAGGCGGCGCAGAAGAAGCTGGCCCTCATGGCTAAGAATGGTCTCACCGATCTGCCCATCTGCATGGCCAAGACCCAGAACTCCCTCTCCGACAACGCCGGTCTGCTGGGCCGCCCCACGGGCTTCACCGTGACTGTGCGTGACTTCGAGATTGCCAACGGTGCCGGCTTCCTGGTGGCTCTCTGTGGCGATATCATGCGCATGCCCGGCCTGCCCAAGGTGCCCTCTGCCTGCGATATCAAGGTGGACGCCGCCGGCAACATCACCGGCATGAAGGGCTGATTCCTTATCATCAATTCATCAAAAAAAGCAGCTGCACTCCCAGGGGGCAGCTGCTTTTCTATTGAATTTCGTAGAAAAGGGGGATACAATGGTATTTCACCTGACACACCAGTTTTATGAAACGGATATTTTTCATCATGCAGCTGGCTTTGGCAACAGGCCTGGCCTGGGCACTTCCACAGGCTGCCAGTGTGGAAGCAGCAATGCCGCTGGCACAGGAAGAAGGGCGTGATATCATGCTGGAATTCACCGGCAAGGAGTGGTGTCCGCCCTGTATTCACCTGCGCACGAAGATACTGGAGACTGCCGAATTTGAGAAGGCGGTGGGCGATAAGTATGTGCTGGTGGAAGTGGTATTCCCGCGTCTTCCTTCTGCTGTGGCTGCTATTCCTGAGGAACAGCGCAATGCGAATGAAAAGCTGCTGACGCACCACCGCATCGAAACAGGTCTGCCTACGGTGCTGCTGTTGGATGCACAGGGGTATCCCTATGCTCAGGTGGCGGGTGCCCGCCGCACAACGGCTGATTACCTGAAGGAGCTGGATGAAGCTGCCCAGGTGAAGGTGAAGCGCGATTCCGCTTTTGCCAAGGCTAAGGATTTGCAGGGAATTGAACGCGCCAAGGCTCTGGCTGAAGGTTTGAATGCTGTGCCGGCAAACTGCCGCGATAAATACCGGGAGGTAGTGGACGAAATCAACCGTCTGGACCCCCGGAATACACTGGGCTATGCCCGCGTGCTGACCCGCCATGCCAATTACCAGAAACAAGAAGCCCACCTCAGGGAAATTTTCAACAGTATGCGTGGCCATTTAGCCCCTGCAGATTTAGAAAAATCCCTGGCCAGTCTGCAGGAATACCTGAATACTCCGGAGCTGGAACCTGAGTTGGCACAGATGACCTGGCGTTCTCTGGGGGATACCTACGCTTTTCAACGCTGTTATGAGGAGACATATGCAGCATACAAGAAGGCGTATGAGGCGGCTCCGGGGTCACGGCTGGCACCGCGCTTGAAGAAAGCGGTGCAGCATTATGAACAAAATATTCTGCCGGCCGTGCAGCGTGGGGAACTTTAAAGCACACCTCCCCCCGGTGCAGCCCGCAGTAATGTGGTATTCGCTTATCGTGCGAGGCCCTGCAGGTATTTCTTATATGCCTCGCGGGCTTCTGCCGGCGTGAGGGGAAGCGCGGGTTTCCTGGGGGGTTCCGGGGGCTCTTCTGCCACGGGTTCCTGGGGCTTTTCAGGCCAGTCGCATGCCTTGAGCGGGTAGAGCAGGGCGCCGGTATTGTGATGAGCCAGCATGTAAGAAACGGCGTTGCGCTTGCCGATGATGAAACGCTTTTTCTGCCGGGCGCCCACTATGTTGCGCTTGCTGTTCATATAGGTGACCTCGGAGCAGTTTATCTGGCTGCGTGCACCTGCCCGCTGGGACGGACTGGCGGTATTGCTTCCCAGCCCCAGTTTGCGGGCCAGTACTTCCGAGGCAAATTCATTCATTTCCTGGCGCCCGGTTACTTCCAGGGCCGATAATTTGGATGATGCCATGGGCATGAGAAGTTCAACGCCGCTTTTTTTGACGGTTTTCCAATGCAGATACCCATTGGGGCGGATGCTGTTGATGTAAAAGTATTCCTCGCGCAGCAGGTAAGCCATGCCTTCCAACGGACTCCCGCAGAATACGTGTTCGGCCTCATCTCCCAGTGACTGGATGAGTTCTGAATCAATGATGATGGCTGCCTGATCCAGCTGCAGTTTTTCAGGGGAACGGAGGCCGGTGAGCTCCACAAGGCGCTGGATGGTTTCATCCAGCGGATATTGGTGCGGTCTGTCCTCACTTTTTTCCGTGATGAAAACAGCACCGATTTGTTCCTTATTGTGGGAGAGAAAAGCAATCTGCCAGCCATCGTACACCAGGCAGACGTGGTTTTCTGCCGTGCTGGTGTTGGGGAATGATTTCGGTACATCCGCCAGATTCCATGCAACGGCGGCTTCTGCACTGGCGGGGCAGATGATGCATGCCGCCGCCAGCATAAGCGCGCGCAGCGTTCTGTGCTGCACAAGTTTCATTTACTTGCGGTAGGATTTCATCAGGCGGCGCACATACTTGCCCATGGAAATGGTCTGGGTATCGATGCTTTGGGCCAGTTTGAACTGGTTGCGGGCGCGGATGAGGTTGTGTTCGGGCTTGGAGGTGCGGAAATACAGGTCGCCGTCCAGATAGTCGGTGAGGAAGCGGATGCCGATTTCAGTGGTAATCAGCCAGCCGGCAAAGGGCATGAACTCGACCTCCTTCTGGGTCAGGAATCCATGCGCAGCATCCAGATACCCCTCGGCCAGGGATTCGAAGAAAGGCATCTCCATCTTCACTTTGCTGAGGTCTTCCTCATCTTCCTGGGCCATGCAGGTGGCGGTGCGAACCATGTCACCGAAATCGTAGAGAACGCTGCCGGGCATCACCGTGTCCAGGTCAATCACGCACACGGCGTCATCAGTTTCCTCATCCAGCATCACGTTGTTGATTTTCGTGTCGTTGTGGGTGATGCGGGTGGGAATTTCCCCGGTGGCCATCATATCCACAATGCGGGAGTACCGGTTTTCCCAGCTTTTGAGCAATTCCAGCTCTGCCTGGCAGTTGGCCGCGCGCCCCATCACATCTGCCTCCACGCTCTTGAGCAGGTCAGCATAGCGCTTCGGGGTGTTGTGGAAATCCGGGATGGATTCTCGGATGTCCTCCGGGTTCATATCGCAGATGAGATCCTGGAAGGAACCGAAGGCAAAGCCGGCCTGGTAGGCCTGGCGGGTGTTTTCCACCACATCGTAGGTGTGTGTGCCTTCGATATTGTTGTAGCAACGCCACATGCCGCCCTCTTCGGGCAGCACAATATAGTTGCGCCCGCCGCGTGCAGGGAAGAGGTTGAGCGTCTGGCCGGCGGCATCGCGGCGGCGGCGCAGCAGTTTCCACGTGATGTGGCGGGTTACCTTTTCCACATTGCGCATCACCTGTGCCGGGTCTTTGAATACATATTCATTGATGCGCTGCAGGATGTAGCGGTCTTCCTGGCCGTCTTCCGAGCGGTAGCAGGCCCGGTAGGTGGTGTTGATATGGCCGTTGCGCAGCTCCTCACCGTAGAGGAAATCGCCGTTCACTGCAAACTGGTCACCAATACGTGCAATGCGTTCGGCAACAGGTCCTTCTGTCAGTTTCTGGGGCATGGTGCTTGGAGAGAATGGGTTAGCCCTTGCAGGACATGGTTAATCTTCGCTCATCTGGATGGTCATGATGCGCGGGCGGTTCAGCTTGGGGTCTTTCACCACCACGTTGATGACTGCCTGTTGACCGGAAATGACAAACGTGGAAGCTTTGATGCGCTTGGGGGATTTGGCTCCCTTTTCGGTGTAGGTGAGGACAAAGCTTACCTGCTGTCCCTTTTCGCCCTTGAAGCTCCAGCTGTTATTGGCGCAGATGCCATCTTCGCGGCGGTATACTCCCACTTTGCTTTCTTTCTTATCAGAGAAATCACCCTTATCGGAGGTAGTGATCTGCAGCGGGAAGGAAGACAGGTTGATGATGTGCATCCCTTTGCGGGGGAAATCACCCTCGTTGAGGAACAGAGTGGAGGTCTTTTCTATTTCTTTACTGGGGGTCAGGATGCAGATTGTCTTGCTGCTGGCTGTGGAAGGCACCGTTACTTTGAAAATGGGCTCAGGTAATTTCTTGTCGGCAGAAGGTGTTTTCTTGTTATCATCCATGCCGGCGGTCGGCATGGGGTTTTCTTTCCAGAATTCCACTACGCCACCCACGGGTTTGACGCGGTTGCTGGCAGAACGTGCCCCAATGTGAATAGCCTTGAATTCCTTGCCGCTGCGCACATAGAGCGGAGACGGCATATTCTCTCCGGAGGGAGAGCATACCACAAAACGCACACCGCTCTTGGGTTCAGCTGCTTCCGCGGCAGCACCAGTGGTGGTGCTGGCAGCGGCAGGGTTGGAGGAAGGACGTGCAGCGCGGCCACGGCGTCCCTGGGCCTGGACAGGCATGAAAGCGACAACGGCGGCGCAGGCGAGAAGGAGATAAAAAGATTTCATATCAATGGGTCTGTAATACTTGCACGATAGTAGCAAGCCTATGGCGCTAAATCAAGCCGAAAATCTTTGCCCTGGCAAAATACACGCCGCGGAAACAGATTGACTTGGGGGCGTTTTTCTGGTGTAATGTGCCCGTGCCCGCAGAGAAAGCCAGTTTTGTGTTTTTCGGCAGCGATGAAGGCGCTGCCGCCACCGCTGCAGCGGCCATGTATGCGCGCCTGGAGGAAGGCGGCGACGGCTGGGGCAACGAAACCATCGACGGCGCCGCCGCCACGGTGGATGAAGCGCTGGATATCATCGGGCGCGCCATTTCCGGCCTGCAGATGATGAACATGTTCGGCGGGCGCAAGGTTATCTGGCTCAAGGGGGCGAACTTCATGGCCGATACCCCGCAGGGTGCCCGCAGCGAGGCAGTGCAGCAGGCGCTGGAGGAACTCGTCGATGTGATGGCCAGCCTGCCGGAGGAGACTTTCTTTGTACTCTCTGCAGCGGAGATGGACAAGCGCCGCTCCTTCTTCAAGAAGATGGGGAACGCGGCAGATGTAAAGGAATTTTCCAAGATTGATACCACCAAACCCGGTTGGGAGGGCGAGCTTTCGGCTATGGTGCTGCGCATGGCCAAGCCCCTGGGGCTGGGCTTTGATAATGCCGCGCTGGACTTGTTCATCCACCGCGTGAATGAAAGCACACGCCAGATTTCCAATGAACTGGCCAAGCTGGATGTGTACCTGGGCCCGGAGCGCCGCACCGTGACGGCAGATGACGTGGAGCTTATGGTGGCGGTGTCGCGCAACAGTGTGGTGTTCGAAATTTCCCGCGCTATCGAGAACGGTAACTCGCGCCTGGCCGTGCGCCTGGTCAACGAGCAGCTGGAGCATGGCGAACAGGGGGTCTCCATCATGCGTGCGGCCATTGTGCCCACGGTGCGCCAGCGTTTCTGCGCCCGTTTGCTTATCGATACCTACAAGCCTGATACCGGCAACTACCGCGCGTTTGATGCCGCGCTCAACCGCCTGCCCGCAGAGGGGCGCAAGCTGCTGCCCCTCAAGAAGGACGGCACACCGAATACCTATGGCCTGTTCAATGCCGCCCGCACCGTGGGCAAGCTGAGCCTCCGCAAGGCGCGGCGTGACCTGCAGGCCTGTGCTGCTGCAGATAAAGCGCTGGTTTCCAGTGGTCTGGATGCCCGCGATATTCTGCATAAACTCATTATCACGCTCACCACAGCATGAGTTATCTCGTCCCCACAGTCTTTGATGTGCTGGTGATTGGCGGTGGCCATGCCGGCATAGAGGCCGCCCTGGCCGCCTCCCGCATGGGTGGCACGGTGGCGCTCCTCACGCATGACCTCGATACCGTGGGGCAGATGAGCTGCAACCCTGCCATCGGTGGTCTGGCCAAGGGCCACATGGTGCGCGAGATAGATGCCCTGGGCGGCGCCATGGGGCTCAACACCGATGCCACCGCCCTGCAGTTCCGCATGCTCAACGCCTCCAAGGGCCCCAGCGTGCGCGCCCCCCGCGCCCAGTGCGACAAGAGCGCCTACCGCGCCCGCATGAAGTGGGTGCTCGAAACCACCCCTGGTCTCCAGCTCTTCCAGGGAGATGTGGATGAAATCGTGGTAGAGCAGGGGCGCGTGGCCGGTGTCACCACCACCTGGGGCCAGCGCTTTGCGGCAAAAGCCGTCGTGCTCTGCAGCGGCACCTTCATGCGCGGCCTGCTGCATGTGGGCATGGACCACCTGCCGGGCGGCCGTCTGGGCGGTGCGCCCAGCGGTATCTCTGCCAGTCTGGAGAAACTCGGCTTCCCGCTGCAGCGCTTCAAGACCGGCACTTCGCCGCGCATCCTGGGCAGCAGCATCGATTTTGCTGCTCTGGAAACACAGCCCGGCGATACCCCGCCGCCGTTGTTCAGCTACCGTTCCACCCAGCTGCTGCACCGCGAGACTGAGCCGCACTGCACCCTCAACCACTTTGCCGATGCCGATTTTGAGCTGCAGCAGCTCCCCTGTGCCATCACCTATACCCACCAGGGCACGCACGATATCATCCGCGCTAACCTGGAACACAGCCCGCTTTTCGGCGGCGTGATAGAAGGCACCGGCCCGCGCTACTGCCCCAGCATCGAGGACAAGGTGGTGCGCTTTGCCGATAAGGACCGCCACCAGATATTCATTGAGCCCGAGGGGCGCAGCACAGATGAATACTACCTCAACGGACTTTCCAGTAGCCTGCCTTTCTTTGTGCAGCTGGATATCGTTCACTCCATCCCCGGGCTGGAGCACGCCCAGCTCATCCGCCCCGGCTATGCCGTGGAATACGACTTTGTGCCCCCCACCGAGCTGAACCCCACCCTGGAGACCAAACGCGTGCGCGGCCTCTACTTTGCCGGGCAGATCAACGGCACCAGCGGCTATGAAGAAGCCGCTGGGCAGGGGCTGCTGGCCGGTGCCAACGCCATGCTGGCCCTGCGCGGGGAAGAACCCCTCATCCTGCGCCGGGACCAGGCCTACCTTGGCGTCATGGTCGATGACCTCGTGACCCGCGGAACCGATGAACCCTACCGCATGTTCACCAGCCGCGCGGAAATGCGCCTGCTGCTCCGCCAGGATAATGCCGATTTGCGCCTCACCCCCCTGGCTGCCAGGCTCGGCCTCGTTTCAGAAGAGCAGGGCAACGCCGCTGAAAAGCGCTTGGCCGATATTGAGCAGGGAATCGAGCGCGCCCGCTCCCAGCGTGTGGACGGCACGACGCTTGAAATCTGGCTGCGCCGTCCGGATAATGACTGGCGCAACCTCCCCGAGCCCCTCCGCTCCCAGTACCCGGATGAACTCTGGGAACCCATCGCCACCGAAATTGCCTACGCCGGCCACATCAACCGCATGCGCACCTCTGCCGAGCGTCTCCAGCGCCAGGAGGA
>JAFZGH010000053.1 GCA_017555465.1 Akkermansia sp.
CGGGCGCTGGCGCGGCCGCCACCCGCCCAGGCGCGGATGCCGTACTTGGCATCGTAGCAGTAATCGGCGTGCGAGGGGCGGTAGGTGTGCTGCATTTCATCGTAGGCCGTGGAGCGCTGGTCCTTGTTGCGCACGGAAAGGGCAATGGGAGTGCCCAGGGTGAGCCCGTCCAGCACGCCGGAGAGGATTTCCACGCTGTCGGCCTCGTTGCGCGGGGTCACGATATCGCTCTGCCCCGGGCGGCGGCGGTCCAGCTCGGCCTGTATCATTTCGCGGGTAAGCGGTACACGCGCCGGGCAGCCGTCGATGACCACGCCTACCCCCGCACCGTGGGATTCTCCCCAGGTGCTGATTTTGAAAACAGAGCCGAATGAGCTGGACATATGTCTGATATTAGCAGTATTGAGTAAGTACGTATTGCAGGATGCCGCCTGCGCGGAAGTATTCCTTCTCGATGGGCGTGTCGAGGCGCACGATGAGCGGCAGCTCGAAGGCTTCGCCGCCGGTGGGCTGCACCAGCAGGGTAGCGGCGCTGCGGGCGGGCATGTCGTTGTTCAGCCCGATGATGGAGAAGCGCACATCCTTGAGGTCCTTCACGCGGTCGTAGTCCGCCGGGTTGGCGAAGTTGAGGGGCAGCACGCCCATGCCGATGAGGTTGCTGCGGTGGATGCGCTCAAAGCTCTTGGTGACGACGGCCTTGACCCCCAGCAGGTTGGTGCCCTTGGCGGCCCAGTCGCGGCTGGAGCCCATGCCGTAGTCCTCACCGCCGATGATGATGGTGGGCACGCCATCCTTCATGTAGGCCATGCCGGCATCGTAGATGAAGGTGGGGGTGCCGCAGGGGGCATCGATGGTGGTATCGGGTGCGCTCACGGCAGAATCACCGAAGTAGAGCGTGTAGCCGCCTTCCACTCCGGCGGTGAGCAGGTTCTTGATGCGCACGTTGGCGAAGGTGCCGCGGGCCATTACGAGGTCGTTGCCACGGCGGGAGCCGTAGGTGTTGAAATCGCGGCGTTCCACGCCCTGGGCGCTCAGGAACTGCCCGGCGGGGGCAGTGGCCTTGATAGCACCGGCGGGGGAGATGTGGTCGGTGGTCACGCTGTCGCCGAAGATGCCGAGCGGGCGGGCGTTCACGATGTCGCAGATATCGCCCTTGCGGCCGTCGAAGCCATCGAAGAACGGCGGGCGGTGAATGTAGGTGGAATCGGCATTCCAGGCAAAGGTAGCGCCGGTGGGGGCGCTCACGCCATCCCACTCCGGCACGTAGCCGGTATAGCAGGCAGCGTAGTCGGCAGGCGTGGCTGCCTTAGCCTGGGCGGCGGCGATTTCTTCGCCCGTGGGCCAGATGTCGCGCAGGTAGACGGCGCTGCCATCGGCTGCGGTGCCCAGCGGCTCGGTTTCCATGTCGATATCCACGCGGCCGGCCAGGGCAAAAGCGATGACCAGCGGGGGCGACATGAGGAAGTTGGCCTTCACGTGCGAGTGGATGCGGGCTTCAAAGTTGCGGTTGCCGGAAAGCACGGAGCAGGAAACCAGGTTGTGGTTCACTACGGCTTCCTCCAGCGCGGTGTTGAGCGGGCCGCTGTTTCCGATGCAGGTGGTGCAGCCGTAGCCCACGGTGGAGAAGCCGATGCTGTCGAGCGCATCGGTCAAATCATTGTTGGCGAAGTAACGGGCGGCAATGCGGGAGCCGGGGGCAATACTGGTCTTCACATAGGCAGGAACTTTGAGTCCCAGTGCGGCGGCTTTCTTCGCCAGCAGACCGGCGGCAAGCATGAGGCCGTCGTTGCTGGTGTTGGTGCAGCTGGTGATGGCAGCCACCAGGATGGAACCGTCGGTCAGCTGCACATCGTGCGTGGTGGCGGCATCGGGGTTGCCGGCATCACCCTGCATGGTGACGGCCACCGGGGCGGTGCGCTGTTCCTGGCCGTAGGTGTTGCGGCAGATGTCGGTGAACTGCTCCTTGAGGTTGGTCAGCGGGATGCGGTCCTGCGGGCGCTTCGGACCTGCCACTGCGGGCACGATGTTGGAGAGGTCGAGCTCCAGTTCCACGGTGTAGTCCACTTCGCCCTTGCGGGGCATGCCGAAGAGACCCTGGGCGCGGAAGTAGTTCTCGCAGGTGGTCACCTGTTCCTCGCTGCGGCCGGTGGTGCGCAGGTAGGCGGCGGAGACTTCGTCGAAGGGGAAGAAGCCCATGGTGGCGCCGTATTCGGGTGCCATGTTGGCCACCGTGGCGCGGTCGGGCAGGGAAAGGGAGGCTGCACCCTCGCCGAAGAATTCCACAAACTTGCCTACCACGCCGTGGGCGCGCAGCATCTGGGTCACGTGCAGTGCCAGGTCGGTGGCAGTCACGCCCTCGCGCAGCTTGCCGCTCAGGTGCACGCCCACCACTTCCGGCACCAGGAAGGTGACCGGCTGGCCCAGCATGCCGGCCTCGGCCTCGATGCCGCCCACGCCCCAGGCCACGATGCCCAGGCCGTTGATCATGGTGGTGTGGGAATCGGTGCCCACCAGCGTATCCGGGTAGTACACGCCGGCGTTTTCCATGACCCCGCGGGCCAGGTATTCCAGGTTCACCTGGTGCACAATGCCGGTGCTGGGCGGTACAACGGAGAATGTCTTGAAGGCCTGCTGACCCCATTTCAGGAACTCGTAGCGTTCGGTGTTGCGCTCGAACTCGCGGGTCAGGTTCTTCTGGTAGGCGGCGGGGAAACCGGCCCAGTCCACCTGCACGCTGTGGTCCACCACGAGGTCCACGGGTACCAGCGGTTCCATATCGGCGGGGTTCTTGCCCAGGTCCTGCACGGCGGCACGCATGGCTGCCAGGTCGACCAGCAGGGGAACGCCCGTCAGGTCCTGCAGAATGATGCGGGCCACAGTAAAGGGAATTTCATAGCTGCCGGGTTCCTTGGCATTCCAGGCCGCCAGGTTTTTCACATCAGCTTCGGTCACCTTCAGTCCGTCGCAGTTGCGCAGCAGGCTTTCCAGTACGATACGCAGCGATACAGGCATGCGGGAGATACCCGGAAAACCCTGTTCGGCCAGTGCCGGAAGTGAATAATACTGGCCGCTCTTGCCGTTGCCGGTAGTGAAGGTGCGCTGTGTGTTCATGACTCTTATTGTTTGGAGTTTCTGTGTATAAACCGCGGCAAGTATACACCAATGCCCCCGGATTGCAAGTCAGGAAAACACGTTATGCCACTTTTTGCCTGTTTTATGTGGAATTATATGCAATTATATGAGCTTTTGCATATAAATGCATATTTTTTTTGGTAAAAAATCCTGTTTTGAGCAGATTAGGCTTGCAAAATGGCGCGTGGCGTAGTAGTCTCCGCTATGGCAGAAATTCAGCTTGGACTTACATTTGACGACGTGCTCCTGCTGCCTTGCCTGAGCACGATTCTTCCCGGCGAGGCCGACCCCTCTTCCCAGCTTTGCGCTGGCATTCCGCTGCGCCTTCCCTTCCTCTCCGCCCCCATGGATACGGTGACAGAGGTGGAAATGGCCATTGCTATGGCCCGCGAAGGCGGTCTGGGTGTGATTCACCGCAACAACCGCATTGATGACCAGGCCGCCATGGTGGCCAAGGTGAAGCGTTTTGAGAACGCCGTCATCACCAAACCGCTCACCGTGACCAGCGATATGAGCCTGAGCCGCGTGAAGGGCATCATGCTGGAGCATGGCTTCTCCGGTCTGCCCGTGGTGGCCGAGGGCAATATCCTGGTAGGCATCATCACCGGCCGCGATATGCGCGTGGTGGATGGCCAGAATGACCTCGACAAGCTCTGCGTGGCTGATGTGATGAC
>JAFZGH010000054.1 GCA_017555465.1 Akkermansia sp.
ATATGAACTGCCGCCCGACCGCGATGATGTACTGCCGGATATTGACAACGTGAACGCCGGGGACAACACCGCTATTTTCGGCACGCCGCTGGGCAGTTTTGAAACGGGCGATTTCGTGATGCAGGAAGCCCGCCGCCAGCTTGCCGGCATGGAGCTGCGCAAATGGCGCGAGCAGAAATGGCGCGTGGTCATGTTCTTCCCGCACGAAGGAGAAAAAAGCCGGTTCGAGGAAATCTGCGGCGAGGACGATGCCTGGTCCGGCGTGCAGAGCCGCGATGGCGACCTGCCCCTGGGCTTCACCATTCCCGGAGCAAAGCAGGCTGTGCTTTCCGCAGCCGAGATTTTCGGCCGCTACTCCACCCCGCGCAACCGCAAACAGGATGACCGAACCGACCGCATGCGCCGCGAGCGCGCCCAGGCCCCGCTGCGGGAAATTGAGGAGGGTGACTTCGTGATTCACGCCTCCCACGGCCTCGGTAAGTTTGTGGGCATCGTGCGCGACGAGCAGAGCGGCGAGGAGGAAATCCACATCAAGTACGCCGATGGTGTACTGCTGCGCATTCCGCTGCAGCAGAGCCACCTGGTGTCTAAATATATAGGATTAGGTGCTAAAACACCAGAACTGAGCAAGCTGGGCGATGCCCGCTGGCGTCGCGCCTGCCAGGCGGCAGAAAAGGCCGTGCAGGACTACGCCGCCCAGCTGCTGGAGGTGCAGGCCGAGCGCGAAAGCAACTCCGGCTATGCCCACCCGGCTGATTCCGGGTGGATGTGGCAGTTTGAATCCAGCTTCCCCTACCGCGAAACGCCCGACCAGCTGCGCGCCATCTCCCAGACCAAGGCAGATATGGAAAGCGGCCGCCCCATGGACCGCCTCATCTGCGGTGACGTGGGATTCGGCAAGACGGAAGTAGCAATCCGCGCAGCCTTCAAATGCGTAACCGGCGGACGGCAGGCAGCCATCCTTGCCCCCACCACCGTGCTGGCCGCGCAGCACTACCGCACCTTCCGCACCCGCATGAGCGAATATCCGGTGCGCATCGAGCTGATGAGCCGATTCACCCCCGCCAAGAAAATGAAGGAAATCGTGGCAGGCATTGCCGATGGCTCGGTGGATATCGTCATCGGCACGCACCGCGTCATCTCGAAGGATGTAACCTTCAAGAACCTGGGGCTGGCGGTCATTGATGAAGAGCAGCGCTTCGGCGTGAAACACAAGGAGCAGTTCAAACGCATGTTCCGCATGGTGGATATGCTCACACTCTCCGCCACCCCCATTCCGCGCACGCTCTATGTGGCGCTCATGGGCGCGCGCGACATGAGCACCATCGAAACCCCGCCGCTCAACCGCCTGCCGGTGCAGACCGCCGTCTGCCCGTACAACGAGAAACTCATTGCCGATGCCATAGAGCGCGAACTGGCACGCAATGGTCAGGTTTTCTTCCTGCACAACCGCGTGCAGAGCATCCTCAAGATGAAGGAAGAGCTGCAGCGTCTCGTACCCAAAGCGCGCATCGTGGTAGGCCACGGGCAGATGGACAAGGGAGACCTGGAACTCGTCATGCGCGATTTCGTGGACGGCAAGGCCGATATCCTGCTCGCCACCAGCATCATCGAAAGCGGAATCGACATTCCGAACGCCAACACCATCATCATCGACCGAGCAGACCGCTTCGGCCTGGCAGACCTGTACCAGCTGCGCGGGCGCGTAGGACGCGGCGGCCACCGGGCCTATGCCTACCTGCTGCTCCCCCGCCAGGCGCTCTGCACCGGCGATGCACGCAAACGCGTCTCCGCCATCAAGCAATACACCGAACTGGGCAGCGGTTTCAAAATCGCCATGCGCGACCTCGAAATCCGCGGCGCAGGCAACCTGCTGGGCACCCAGCAGAGCGGCCACATCGCCGCCATCGGATTCGAGCTGTACTGCCAGCTGCTCCGGCAGTCCATCGAGCGCATGCAGGGCAAAGTTCCCACCATCCGCGCAGAGGCCACCTTCAAGGCCGATTTCATCTGCCTGAGCGAAGCCAGCATGGCTACCCGCGCCGATGCAGACAAGCTGCTCGGCGCCTACCTGCCCGCGGCCTACATAGAATCCACCAAAACCCGCATGGAAGCCTACACCCAGCTGGCGCGCGCCTGCACCACCGATGATGTGGACGACCTCGACCGCCAGTGGCGAGACCGCTTCGGCCCGCTGCCCCGCGAGGTGGCCCACCTGCTCACGGTGCACAAAATACGCATCCTGGCCACCCGCCGCAATATCTCGCAGGTGGAAATCAGCGGGCAGAAGCTCATGCTCACCCGCAACAACGACTACATCCTCGACAACAAGCGCTTCCCCCGCCTGCAGAAAATCAAAGCTGCCGATAAGCTGCAGGAAGCCCTCCGCATGCTCCAATGC
>JAFZGH010000055.1 GCA_017555465.1 Akkermansia sp.
CTATTTCTGCTGTGCGAATGGTCTCGTATCTCCGCTGGCTGGTTCAGCTAAGCGCGGTGGTAAGGGAAATATGCTGCGCATTTCAAACGCTGCCCGCAATACCGTTACCCGCCGTTTGAGCCTGCAGGATAAACGCGGCGGCTTTGCTCGTTACGATGCAGATGATAACGGCAACGTGGGTAAGCTCTCCGCCTATACCACCAAGAGCGGTCGAACTTACGAATCCGCCGATATCGTCTCGACTTTGCAGGTGATTCGCGATGAAGATGGTGCGATTTCCCAGGTGTGGAATGCATGGGATGGTCTCATGGTGAGTTCCATTTTCCCGATGAATGTGTGGCTGAAATCTGGCAGAAGGGGGCTACCGGGCATCTGTGTATTTCCCGCACGCTGGGTTATGGCAGCCCCCGTGCTCTGACCACACTTTATGAATATGATTCGGAAGGTCGCAGTACGATTTGCTCGGCCGAGAAGTTTCTCGCACGGATGTCCTCAATCGCACCACGACAACTGCTTATAGCGCTGATGGCTTCAGTATCGCGATAACGCCCCCTGCAGGGGCAACACCAAATTCCAGTGGCAAAAGACAACTATGCGGGTGTAACTAATAAGGTTACACCCGCATAGTTGAGGGGGGGATGACAGGGCATATGTTCATGGAAGCGCATGAGCGCGGCTACCTTTGCTGTCTACCTTGTGTGTAAAAAAAGAAAGCGGGTGCTTTTCCGTGTTGTAGGTGGCATAAAGCCAGTACCCTATTATTTCATTTAATATTAATTACAAACAACACGATTGGTGAAAAGCACCCGACGTGGATAATAGCCTAAATTTTTCCAAAAGCAAGCCTTTTTGTTTTATCTGACGCGTGCATCGGGCATTTTTTTGACGGTCTCGATTTCGTTGCTTAAAAGAAAGTTCGAGAATCGCCCATACTATGCCTGTTCGTGCAATAACTCCTGTGCTTTGCGGGCACAGAAGGCAACGCAGCGTTCGCAGGGGCGGGCTGCATAGTATGCTTCGGTGCGCTCATTGGGACGGGCGGACGGTTCCATTTCCTCGTCCAGGTGGAGGAGTTCACGGCAGGTGAGGGTGCCGAATTCGGCCTTGAAGTCGTCAGCCAGTGCGCGGGTGAGGGTGAAGATTCTCTCCTTTTCCTCTGGCTGGCCGGTGAGGTTGCCCTGGCAGAAGCCGGCCACCATGCAGAGAGCGGAGAACGCGCCGCAGGTGCCGCGCATGCGTCCGAGTCCGGCACCGAAGGCTGAGGAGAAGCGGAGGGCGGCTTCATCACTCATGCCTACCTGGGCAGCAAAAGCTGCAAAGACAGATTGTGCGCAGTTGTACCCCTGGTGGAAATAGTCCAGTGCTCTGGCCTCGGCGTTCATGTGCTTGAGCATACTCTTGTGAGGATGCTTTGTCAATGCCGGTTTTTTTGCTCGCTTTAGCGGGGGTGGGGTGGTAGAATCCCTGGTAACAAATTGCAGAATATATCATGCAGCGTACATTAGTGAAACACGCGTTGGCCAGCACGGCTCCTGCAGAGCAGATTCTGGTGGAAGGTTGGGTTCGCACCCGCCGCGATTCGAAGGCTTTTTCGTTCCTGGAGGTGAATGACGGCACGAGCCTGGCTTCTATCCAGGTGGTGGCAGATGCCGGGATTCCCGGTTATGAGGATATTTCCCGGATGTCGACGGGGGCTTCGGTGAGCATTCTGGGCCGCCTGGTGGAAAGCCCCGGCAAGCAGAAATGGGAAATTCAGGCCACGGAAATCAAGCTGGTGGGTGGTTCCCCGGAGTCGTACCCGCTGCAGAAGAAGGGCCATTCGCCCGAGTTCCTGCGCACCATTGCGCATCTGCGCCCGCGCACTAACCTGTACGGAGCCATTTTCCGCACCCGCTCGCGCATGGCGGCGGCGGTGCACCAGTTCTTCCTTGAGCGTGATTTCGTGTGGGTGCATACGCCCATTATCACCGCGAGCGATTGCGAGGGCGCTGGTGAGATGTTCCATGTGACCACGCTGGATCCGCTGGCCGATAACAAGAGTTACGATAACGATTTCTTCGGCAAGTCTGCCAATCTGACGGTTTCCGGCCAGCTGGAGGGCGAGACCTTTGCCTGCGCGTTGAGCAATATCTACACCTTTGGCCCCACTTTCCGCGCAGAGAACAGCAACACCTCCCGCCATGCGGCTGAGTTCTGGATGATTGAACCGGAAATGGCCTTCTGTGATATTTATGGCGACATGGATATTGCCGAATCGTTCATCAAACACATTGCCCGCACCATGCTGGCAGATGCAAGTGGTGATTTCGAGTTCTTCTGCAAGTTTGTGGATAAGGGGCTGCGCGCCCGCCTGGAGGAGGTGGCTGAAAAGCCCTTTGTGCGCTGCTCCTATACCGAGGCGATTGAAATCATGCAGGCCAGCGGCCAGGATTTTGAGTACAAGCCGTATTGGGGCATGGATATGCAGAGCGAGCACGAGCGTTTCCTGACGGAGAAGCATTTCAAATGCCCGGTGATTGTGTATAATTACCCGAAGGAAATCAAGCCGTTCTACATGCGCCTGAATGATGACGGCAAGACGGTGACGGCCATGGATGTGCTGGTGCCGGGAATCGGTGAAATCATTGGCGGCAGCCAGCGCGAGGAGCGCCTGGAGGTGCTGGAGGGCAATATCGAGCGCATGGGCATGGATAAGGACGCGTACTACTGGTACAACGACCTGCGCCGTTTCGGCACCGTGCCGCACGCTGGTTTCGGCGTGGGTTTTGAGCGTCTCATCATGTTTGTGACGGGTGTACAGAACATCCGCGACGTGCTGCCGTTCCCGCGCACTCCCCGTAATTGTGAGTTCTGATATTGACTCCGCAAGCCGTAACTGCTAGTATACAGCATCATGAAGTCGCGCGGAGAGGAGTTTGCAGAGTGGGGGACAGAGGTTGTCTTTGGCCGTGCCCGGGGATTCCGGGCGTGGCTGATGCGTTGTCTGCTCCGCTTTGCCTCGTTCTTCTTCTGGATTCTGGTGCAAGTGCGACTGTTCCTGTTCCGTCGGCGCATCAAGACGGTGCACTACCTGGGAACCTTTGTCATCAGTGTGGGCAATATCACGGCTGGTGGCACGGGTAAGACCCCGGTGGTGGAGCTGCTTTCCCGCAGTCTGGCTTCACGAGGCCGCAAATGCGCGATTCTGACGCGTGGTTACAAGAGCCATGATCTGGAAAAGCCCCAGGTGTGGCTGGATAAGGACGGCAAGCGTGTGAAGCGTGTGCCGAAGATTGCCAGCGATGGCGTGACCCGCTACCTCAGCCCGCTGTATGCCGGTGATGAGCCGTTCATGCTGGCCCGTAATCTGGATAATGTGGCAGTGCTGGTGGATAAGGACCGCGTGAAGTCCGGTATCTTTGCCATTGAACAGCTGGGCAGCAATACGCTCATTCTGGATGACGGAATGCAGTTCCTGAAGCTGAAGCATGAGATTGATATCGTGCTGGTGGATTGCGGATTCCCCTTTGGCACGGGAGCGCTGCTGCCGCGTGGCACGATGCGCGAGCCCCGCGCCAGCCTGAAGCGCGCAAGCTACATCATTCTGACCAAGAGCGAGGGTAAGCCGCAGGATGAGCTGATAGCCACCATACGCAAGTATAACAAGGTAGCTGACATCATTGTGACGAATCACGCCCCGGTGCTGCTGGAAAATATCTTTACTGGCGAACAGCTGCCGCTTTCTGCACTGAAAGGCAAGTATGTGGCCTGCCTGAGCGGTATTGCACGCCCGGAAAGCTTTGAGAACCTGGTGGAGGCTCTGGGTGCCAATGTGGAAATCCGCCGCAGTTATCCCGACCACTACTGGTTTGACCAGGAAGACCTGGATGCCTTTGTGGAGCGCTGCGCCGAGCGCGCCATGGATATGATTGTAACCACGGAGAAGGACGCCGTGCGTTTCCTGCGGCCGGGTGAGATGGATGTGCCCATTTACTTCCTGCGCATTCACATTGATATTCTGCAGGGGCAGGAGAAGTGGGATGCCATGATTGACCGCATCTGCGCTCTTGGTGCTCCCCAGCCCGCTCCGGAGTGGGGCGATGTGCTGTGATTCTGCTTTTTGAGTAATAACAAACCCGCCCGGCCATTTCTGCCGGGCGGGTTTGTTGTGATTAACGCTTTCTGTACAGCCTCCATGAGCCGTCTTCTGCCACCAGCTCCCAGGCATCGGGCTGGGTCATCAGGTGGTACTGCCGGTGGTACACGGCCAGGTATTCACCCTTGCGGAGCCGGGAGATTTCTCCGGTAAGGATTTCGGCGCGCCCGGCAGAGTAGAATTGGGCGGAGTAGGGGACTTTGTTATCCATATAGTACAGCGGGGATTGCTGGTCCCAGTGTTGCAGAAGGTCCTGCTGGCAGCGGTACTGAATGTGGTCGAATCCCTTGCCCGCGCCGAACAGCCCGATGATGCAGATGACTGGCAGGGCCGCAAAGAGGAACTGGCGGTAATCGCGACCTTCCAGCTCGCGCAGCGTCCACAGCCGGCGCACCAGCAGGATGCAGAACGCGGGAACGGCCGGCAGAATGTAGGCGGGCAGGATGTTGCGCGCCATGGTGAAGAACACGGGCGTGCTGAGAGCCCAGCACCAGAGGAAGGCGTTTTCCGGCTTGCAGATGCCTTTCATGTTGCGGCGCAGCAGGAAGGGAACCAGAAGCACCCAGGGCAGGAACATTTCAATTCCATATAGCCAGATGGTGCCGATAGCGCGGGAATGTCCCTTGCCATACAAGTCACCCGCCCAGCCTTTGACCAGGAATCGCTCTATGTGTTCGCCAATGATGAAGTAGCGCAGGAAGCCGGGGGTGGCTTGTTCGGCTGCTATGTACCACGGAACGGTGAGCAGCAGCATGAGCAGCGTGCCGCAAATCCAGGGCAGGCGCTTCCAGAGTTGCAGCCACTGTTTCTGCCAGAGCACCCAGAAGAATACCGGAATGCCGCAGACCACAAGGGCAAGCGGGCCTTTGCTGAGCAGACCGATGGCCAGACCGAGGAAGAAGAGGTAGCCCCACAGGCGGCGCGGGGCTTCGTCTGTCATAGCGCGATAGAAGGAAATCATGGTCAGCGTGGTGCCGAAGGCCAGGAAGGCATCGGTCATCACGGCGCCGGCGGACACGAAGCCCATGGCTGAGGTAAAGAGAACCACGATGCAGGCAACGCTCTGCTCCTTGCGGTTGCTCTTGAAGGGCCAGAGCAGGAAGCAGAGCCCGATGCCCAGCGTGGCAAGATAGGGAGCCAGGCGTGCGCCGAATTCGTTGATACCGCAGAGCATCATGGTGGCGGCGCTACCCCAGAAAGACAACGGGGGCTTGCCCCAGAACGGCACTCCGTATTCAAACTGCGGCTGCAGCCAGTAGTTTGTTTCCACCATTTTGCGGGCCATTTCGCCATAGCGCGCCTCTGTGGTGTCCATGAGGGGATATATCCCCAGGCTTAACAGGCGGGCCAGGAGGACACAGGCCAGGAAGAGCAGCAGACAGGGCAGCAGGTTTGACGGGTATGCCGGGAGTTTGAGGAATTTCTGCGTGCGGGGGAAATTCTGGCGCACCAGCAGGTAAAGTGCCAGAATGACAATGAGTGCCGCGGAGAGATAGATACAGGGCAAGGCGTATATCTGCGCAATGTCGGGCACGGCGGTCAGGTCATAAATCCATTTGAATATGTGGAAGAGACCGTCATCGTAAAGCTCAGGTACGTCAGCCAGTTCATCCATGGCATGGGCCTGGTACATGAGCATGAAGCCGATGCCGGAGGAGATGCCTGGAATGGCCAGCCGCAGCAGGTAGTGCGGCACCGGGGCTGACGGCATGAGGCGGTTTTTGAGCAGATAAACGGTGACGACGAGTTCCACCAGCAGGATGCCCGCCATCCATTCGCAGTAAGGCAGCCGGCAGATATCTTCCCACGCGGCGGCCGGAGCCATGATGAAATCGCGGGTGAGCAGGCGGAACGAATCGCCAGAGACAATTTCCACCAGCTCCTCAAGCCAGTGGATGAGGCAGAACAGGGAAAAGAGAACGAGCGTGACCCGGCGATCCCATTTTCCACCGTGAAAATCCCGTGGCAGTACCAGGAGGTAAAGCAGGTAGGGAATCAGGGTAAACAGGAAGCAGGCGGTATTTTCATTGATAAATGAAAGCAGCGATTCCTGGATATCTCCAGCCTCCGGTTGAGCCGCCCCGGTAAGGAGGAGAATGGCTAACTCAATCAGTTCAAAGAAGATGTATACGCCGATGAAAGGGGCAAGTCGTTGCCAATAGTATCTAACAGCCACGGTCATGGCTGGATATTAACATGCCATTGATACAGGAACAAGAATTTATTGAGAACAATAACAAAAAAGCCGGAAGCATCATGCTTCCGGCCTGGATGAATGGTTAAACTAAAGTCACATAGAAATAGCAAAGGCAAGCTTGGCCGAAATGGTCTTGGCAATGGCCTGCACCTGGTCATCGGAAACCGGCATGTTGGTCTTGATGACCGCCAGGGAATCGCCGCTCTTGTGGTCGTTCGGGGCAACAATGTTTTCAATATTGATGCCAGCCAGGGAAAGAGCCTGGCCGATGGCCGCCACCACGCCGGGACGGTCTGCATAGCGCAGCACCAGCGTGTTACCGGCCAGAGCTGCATACAGGTGGTCGAATTCCATGATGCGGGAGACCACGGGTGTGCCGTCTACCACGGTGCCGCGCACGCTGCTCTGAATCTGGTGACCGTCTACCTCCATGTGGATGTTGATGGTCAGGGCATCATCATAGTGCTTGTCGTCCTTGGGTTCAAGTGCCTTGTACACAATGCCGTGTTCGCGGAAGGACGTTTCGGCTGCAGCCGGCATCAGGCCGCGTTCTGCGCCGGGAACCGTGCCTTGCAGAATCCACGGCGTGAACCACTTGCGATAGGAACGCAAGTTGTTGTAGAAGGTGCATTCCACCTTGCGGATGGGCTTGCAGTCGCCCATGCGGTAGCAGAGCTGGCCAAGCATGGAAGCCAGCTGGAGCTGGGCCGGGTGAAGGTCTGCCGGGCGCTCTGCGTTCACCACACAGGAGGTATCGCCACAGGTGAAGTAGTCAATCATCTGCTTGGCAGCGCGCATGGCGGCGTTCTTGTTAGCTTCCTTTGTATTGGCGCCGAGGTGAGGCAGCAGCAGGGTGGCCACATCGGCGCTGGGCTGCATGGCTGCGGCATCCTTGGGGTGCACATCGGTGCAGTAGATAATGTTCTTACCCGCGGCCTTGGCTGCGCGGATGGCATCTTCATCCACCACGCCATAGCGCGAGCAGTTGATGAGCATAGCGCCGTCCTTCATCTTGTTAATCAGCTCTGCATTGATGAGGTTGCGGGTGGCGGGGCCGCCAGGCACGTGCAGGGAGATGATGTCGGATTCCGTAAAGATTTCGTCAATCTCTGTGGGGATGGCGCCGATGTTGAGAGCTCGCTGCTTGGAGAGGAAGTGGTCATAGCCGAGCACCTTGCATTCAAAGCCCTGCAGGCGCTTCACGAGCAGGCGGCCAATGTTGCCCAGCCCCATGATACCCACGGTCTTGTGAGTGAGCTCGCGGCCCATGTACTTCTTCTTGTTCCATTCGCCTGCGCGGGTGGTGGTATCTGCCGGCACCACATATCGGTAGGCGGCCAGAATCATGGCAATCACCTCTTCTGCCACGGCGTTGGAGTTTGCGCCGGGGGTGTTCATCACGTCGATATTCTTTGTGCGGGCGTAAACATAATCGATGTTGTCATAGCCGGCACCGGCGCGAATCACGCATTTGAGGCCGGGCAGAGCATCCATGATTTCGGGTGTGACTTTTTCGGAACGGACGATGATGCCGGCGGCATCGGGATGAGCGGCCACCATGTCTTCGATGGTGATGCTGTCGTCCTGCACAACATCATACCCGGCAGCAATCAGCGTGGCGGATGCGGCCTGGTCGAGTTTGGTCGGAATCAGAATCTTCATATTGGTATATTGTAGAGAAGGGGGTTAGCGTTCAATTTCATGCGCAAAGAGACCGCTGCGCAGTTTGGGTTCAAACCAGGTGGACTTGGGCGGCATGATTTCACCGCTGTCTGCCACGTTGAACAAATCTGCCATGGTTACGGGGTAGAGCGAGAAGGCCACGCCTTGTGTTCCGGCGCGGGATTCGAGCTCCTCCAGCCCGCGGATACCGCCAACAAAGTCGATACGTTCGCTGGTGCGCGGGTCATCAATGCCCAGCACGGGGGCAAGCAGGTTGCTCTGAAGAATGGCGCAATCGAGACTTTCGATGGGGTGGGTGGCATTGAACGTGCCCTCCTTTGCAGTGATGCTGTACCACTTGCCGCCCAGGAACATACCAAACTCGTGCTTGGCGCGGGGGGCATGGGGCTTACCGGGTGCTGCGGGCGTCACGGTAAACTGGCGGCTGATGGTGTCAATGAATTGCTGCTCTGTTTTGCCGTTGAGGTCGAATACCACGCGGTTGTAGTCCATGATGAAGAGGTCTTCATCGCAGAAGGTTACGGCCATCAGATAGTTGAACTCCTCCTCGCCGGTGTAGTCGGGGTGTTCGGCGCGGCGCCTGGCTGATACCGCGGCGCTGGAGGCTGTGCGGTGGTGGCCATCGGCAATGTAGAGCACCGGTACTTCCTCAAAACCCTGGCGGATGGCGGCGATGGCCTCGTCATCATTCACCGGCCAGAGCAGGTGGGTCACGCCATCATCGCTGGTGAACTCATACTCCGGCTTGTGGAATTTAATCCACTCGCGGATGGTGGTGGAAATGCCTTCGTGCTTGCGGTAGGCCAGGAATACCGGCTCTGTCTGGGTGGAGCAGGTGTCGAAATGGTTGATGCGGTCAAGTTCCTTTTCCTTGCGGGTGAGTTCGTGCTTCTTGATGGTGCCGTCCAGGTATTCATCCACGCTGGCGCAGCCTACAATGCCCGTCTGCACGCGCCCCCACATCATCTGGCGGTAGATGTAGTAGCAGGCTTTTTCCTCGCGCATCAGAATACCTTTCTTCAGGAAGTCCTGCAGGTTCTGCGCACTTTTCTCGTAGGTAATCTGGTCGTGGATGGCTTCTTCGCTGGTGTCAATATCTGCGCGGCAGATATGCAGGTAGGAAGAGGCATTGCCTGCAGCCATGGCGCAGGCCTCCTGGTGGTTCATCACATCGTAGGGCAGGCAGGAAACCTGTTCCACATATTGTTTCGGCGGGCGAATTGCTGCAAAGGGTCGAATGGTAGCCATAGTTGTGTGATATTGAGAGATGTTTAGTTATGCCCTATCTGTGTTATACGCACAAGGGCTGCAGGCAGATTCCTGGAACCGTAATATTCAGCTGCTCCTAATCTGTCTGCCTGAGCTTCGATAATGTGGTTTATCTTCCGGATGGTGGGCAGATAGCGGTCTTCCAATACCTGGATTTCAAGTTCAGAAGCAGGTGGAAGTGAATTGAACGACTGAGTCCATTTCTGAAGTTCCTCGCATGCCCGCATGATGGCGGGCACGGCGGCTTCGGCGCTGTTGTAATCGCTGATAGCTGCCATATGCTGGCAGATTGAGCCGAGAAGAACCAGTCCCTGGCGGATTCGAAGCTCATTTTCAGGGATAGAAACTTCAGCTGGCGCTTTTACTGCAGTAGAGGAATCTGCTACGATTTCAGTATCTGCGAGTGCTGTGCATGTTACTGCACAAAAGAACAGAGATGTCAGAATCGGTTTCATTTTTCAATCATTCTGCACATGAGACGAAATTCCTGCGCAAGCGGCACAGATTGGAAACATCTGGCATCGCGAATTCTTACGATTTCTGCATATAAGGCAGCCCACTCCTGCCTCATTTTCTGCCCGTATTGAAGGCGAACCTGTTGGTTCTGGGCAGAAGTGAGCGCTGGCAATTTGTTGAGCTTTTCTCTGGCTTCGTATATGAGCACTAATGCCTGATGCAATTCTGCTGCTGTGGTATCGGCAGATGCTTCATCCTGGGCTTTCCGGAGTACAGGAACCAGCTGGCCGGGTAGTGCCGTATAGCAGTCAAATGCTTCTGCCACTCCTGCGGGAAGAGTTTGTTCTGCCTGCGCCGCCAGTGCGGCAGGAAAAGCCAGCAAGCCCCAGCTGCATGCTATGATTCGCATAGGTGATTCTACTTGAGCTTATTGCGCGGCTTCCGGTTGAGCTGCAGGGGTAGCTTCAGCAGCGGGGGCTTCTTCCTTCACCACCTCCATGGTGTTATCGCCGGCATCGGAGTCCAGTTCCTTCTGCACCGCAGCCAGAGCGCTGTCTATCTGCGCTTCTGCGTTGGATGTGATGCGGTCAAGAGAGGCAATGGATCGCTCGAGAGATGCCTTCAAGCGACGATACTCACGCATTCTTCTGGTGATTTCCTGCTGGGTGAGGCGGTACTGCTCGCGAATAGGTGTGCGGTATTCGTTCGGCAGGAGTTGCTGCTTCAATCCCATGATAATGTTGTACGACGGGATTTCGGAAATCTGCTTTTCTGCGCCTTCCAGGTTACCAGTCACCATGGCCATGCGGACATTGTCCATACCTGCCCAGAATTGCTCCAGCAGGGAGGGGACTGTGCCGACTGCGGCGTCAAGTCGTTCACGCTCATTGCGGCGAATGGCATCTTTCACCTTGTTGACGCAGATGGAAAGCATTTTCTGATTGCGATTTTGTGGAACGAACCACACAGTTGCGATATCATCGCCATCTTCTTTCAATTTAGCAGCCAGCTCGTTGTACTGGCGTTCATCCAGCTTGGTCATAGCCTGGCGTTTATCTGCACCAAGGCGTTTACGCGCAGTCGTTTCCTTGTCGTACATGCGTGTCCACTTTTTCTGCAGGTCATTGAGCGTTTTAATATACCACTCGTGGGCAGATTTATATTCAGGAATTCCCTGATAACGATCGCGCATGATTTCAAATTTATCAAGTCCGCCGACCTTACGGCGCCCTTTCTTTTCTTTCATGTCGATTTTCATTGCCTTGTATGCAGCCTCACCATCACGCACGTAGCGGTCTCGCTCGTCTGCAGAGACCTTGTCGAAGGTAAAATCTGCTGCGCCGGCTTTGTTGAAGGCATCCTGAAGCTTGGCGATTTCCAGTGCGCTTGAATCCATGTCTGCAAGCTGGCGGGTTACGCGCTCCTTGACTCGGCTGGTCTGACTCTGAAGGGCGCGGCTCGGCTTGGAAATTTTGGCCATTTCAGTGTCGATGCTGGCAAGCTTGCTGCGCAGGCGCACCGTTGCATCGGCTGCTTTATCTTCACCTTCGCGCGGGGAAATGTTGCCATCAGCAATCGGGGCAGGTGTTTCTGCTGTTTCTGCGGCAGGGGCCTCCTCTGCTTTTTCTGCATCAGGCTGCCCGGCAGGTGTTTCCTGGGGGGCTGTTTCGGCCTCGGCGGCCGGTGTGGGAGCTACCTCTTCTTCCGGTTCTTCCTTCACCACCTCACGCATATTGATGATGGTGTTCTGGGAAACGGTTTTGGTTACTGTCTTGCCGGATTTATCCTTGCCGGTAAACTTGGTGGAATCAGTGCTTTTATAGTTGATTGTGCAATCGGTATAGCGTTCACCGGAGGTGAGGGTAATGGTATACACCGATGCCGCATGAGCTGCCGAAATGCCCATGGCTACCAAGGAAAACAAGAGGAGCGATTTCTTCATGATACGAAAAGGATACCTGTATTCTTTGCGTAGCATACCATATAGCGCTTCATTATGCAAACATCAAATGATTCACAGACGTGAAAATTTGAGCAATCATAAGCCAGAAAGAGCCCCAGGTAATGCACCTGGGGCTCTTTTTAATCAATTTAAAGAAGCGTAGTATTCCCGGATTGCCTTAGCCGCGGCGTGAACCAGGGGCGGGCCGTTGTAGATGAACCCGGAATACAGCTGTACCAGGGAGGCGCCTGCTTTGATTTTGTTTACTGCATCTTCTGCGGTCGTGATGCCGCCTACGCCGATGATGGGGATGCTGCCCTTGAGCTCCTGCGCAAAGGCTGCAAGGGTTTCATTTGCTCGGTTATAGAGCGGTTTGCCGGACATGCCGCCGCTTTGGGAAGCATGCGGCGAGTCTTCCACCCCGATGCGGGTGGTGGTTGTATTGGAGCAGATGAGGCCGTCCAGCTGGCAGTCCTGGAATACATGCGCGAGGTCGCGTATCTGAGCCTCGCTCATATCCGGAGAGACCTTCATGACGAGCGGTACATAGCGGCCGGTATCATTTGCAAGGTTAGCCTGCTCGCTCTTCATGAGCGAGAGCAGATCTGCTGCGCTGTCTGCCTTGGCCAGGTCCTGCAGGTTGGGTACGTTAGGGCAGGAGAAGTTAATGGCGACATAATCAGCCACATCCCATACGGCCCGCAGGCAGGCCAGATAATCCTGGTGCGCTTCTGCATTGGGTGTGACTTTGTTCTTGCTGATATTGACACCGAGCACACCGTTGAACCGGCAAGTGCGGCGGATATTCTCCACGCCTTCATCCACGCCAGGATTATTGATGCCCATGTGGTTGATGATGGCCTGCTGGGGGATGCAGCGGAACAGACGGGGTTTGGGGTTGCCTGGTTGAGGGCGAGGGGTGAGCGTACCCACTTCCACAAAGCCGAATCCGAGGTGCCCGAATGCAGCCACCGTATTGGCTTCTTTGTCCATGCCTGCGGCAAGGCCGATACGGTTCGGGAATTGAAGCCCCATGACGGTGACGGGGTCATTTACCGGCTTGTTCCCAACAAGAGCAGGGATCAGGCGCAGGTGCTCAGCTGTGCGCAGACCTGCCAGTGTGACCTTGTGGGCCGTTTCGGGGTCCATGCAGAACAGTAACTTTTTCGCCAGATTGTAAAGAGTGGGTGACACGTAATGAGTGGGTTAATTGATATGACGGGAAATGAATATGCGATTTATTTGCGCAGCATTCTACCAGAAGGGCCTCAAAAAGCAACACTTTTTATTCTTCTTCCACCACCTGGGTAACGGTGCCGATGGCCGGGCAGCTGAACTCTACGATATCTCCAGGTTTGAGATACTTCGGGGGATTCATTCCCAATGCCACACCACCCGGCGTGCCGGTAGAAACCACATCGCCTGCGTTCAGCGTCATGAACTGTGAAACATAGGCAACCAGGTTGGCCACGGGCATGATAAGGTCTGCTGTGCTGGCTTTCTGGCGGATTTCGCCGTTTACTTTCAGCTCCAATTCCAGATTATCCGGGTCGGGAATCTCGTCTTTTGTGACAAATACCGGGCCGAACGGAGCAAATGTATCATAACTTTTTCCCTTGGTCCACTGGCCTCCGTGTTCCAGCTGGTAGGAGCGCTCTGAGTAGTCGCACATGAGTGTGTACCCCACGATGGCACGGCGGGCCTCTGCCTCGGAGGCGCGATGCAGCGTGTCACCTATGACTACTGCCAATTCTACTTCATAATCCAGTTTTGTTGCACCCTCCGGATTCAGTACGTAGGAAAGATCGGAGGATATGGCTGATGTGGCCTTCAGGAATAATGACGGTTCTGTCGGGGTGTCTCCGCTGAATTCCCTGGCGTGCTCTGCATAGCATTTGCCGAGGCAGGCCAGCGTGCAGGGCTGCACGTGCAAGGCACTGGAAATTACCAGCCCCTTAGTGTCCACAGGCACTCCGTCTGCTGCTCCTTTGGAAATCCATGTCTCAATTTCCTTGCGAAGCTTCTTGCCACCAGGCAGCATGGCCGCCCAGAGTTGTTCGTCCTGCGCCGTTACATCAATGAAGCACCCACGCTTGGGAACCCAGAGGCCGATGGTGCTTTCTCCTTCTTCGTCTACGTAGTACTGAAGTCTCATGATTAAATGGATTGTATACCGTTACATGGCATCCCAACCGCCTATGGTATCAGGAATATCGTCAAATTTCGGCAGCCCGTTCGTGGCCGGCAGTTGCGGAGCTGGGGATTCATCTTCCTCTTCTTCTGGTACGACAGAGGCGGGTTCAACGGTGGGCGTTGCGGCCTGTTCCTCATCCTGCTGACGGACGGCGCGTGCTTTCTCCCGCAAGGCCTGAACGGCAGGGGGAATGTAGCCGAGGTCTATTTCTTCACCGCCTAATGTTGCGGGCTCTGGTTGTTCTTCTTCTGCCTCGAACGGGGCTGCTATTGCGCGATACTGGAATACTCGATCGCCCTTTGCCACGACTCCCGCCCGGATATCTGCCGCTATAAAGTTATTGCGGGCGTGCTGAGCAGAGGAGACAATCAGATTCGCCATCCGGGAAACACCATCAACAGGATGTGTGATAAGAACAGTACCTTCGGCCGGCATGGGCCCGATAATACGGAGCAGGGCAAACTTATCTGACGGAAACACCTGGTGAACCGTCCCCAGATACATGGGGGAGGGCTCTTCTGTTTTCTGTTCAGGTTCAGTTGATTCCTGCTGTTGTTGCACCTGACTGCACGATGCCAGCAGAGCAGCGGCTCCCAGCAGAAGCAGGAAACGGGGCACGATGAGCTTCATACCTGCGTATCTTAACACAGGAAACAGGGAATAGTCAAGCAACAAGATATTCTTGCAATGCTGGGAAAAGGGTGCTAGAATGCGCGTACACATACCATTTTTTCCTCTCATATGCCCGGCACTTCTGAACTTTATCGTCCCAATGCAGCCATTATCTACCAACGTGCAGATGGCCGCGTGCTTCTTTGCGAACGCGTGAAACCTGCAGGTGCCTGGCAATTCCCGCAGGGGGGAATCAAAAAGGGGGAATCTGCCATGGATGCAGCATGCCGCGAGGGGATGGAGGAGACGGGATTCCGTCCGAATGAATACGAGGTTATTGCGGCACGCGGGCCATATCGCTATGATTACCCGCCCAAAGAACGCGAGCGGGTGTTCCGTAAGCGCGGCATTCCCTATGCCGGGCAGGAACAACATTATTTTCTTTGCCTGATGCACAGTGACCAGGCTGAACCGTGGTTGGATAATAAGGAATTCCGTGATTACAAGTGGGTTATGCCTGCGGAGGTTGACCTGGGTTCGCTTCCGGATTTCAAGCGTCCTGTTTATGAGCAGGTGCTGCGAGATTTCTTCAATATCTGATGCAACCTATCGCATACATCCGCAGCCCTTACGCTGAAAAATTCGGAGTGCCCCGCCAGGGTAACCTGGCTCCGCATGTTGTAAGTGAAATTGTGTTTGAGCCAGCGTACCGGAATGATGACTGCGTGCGTGGCATACAGGAATTCTCCCACCTCTGGCTCATCTGGCAGTTCCATTGCAACGGCAGCGAATGGCACCCGACAGTGCGTCCGCCTCGCCTGGGCGGCAATACCCGGTTGGGTGTCTTTGCGACGCGCTCTCCTTTCCGCCCTAATGGTCTGGGGCTCTCGGTCGTCAGACTCCTCTCTGTTGAACCCGGCCCAGTGCTGCGAGTATCCGGGGCAGATATGGTGGATGGTACACCTATCTTTGACATCAAACCCTATATTCCCTATTCAGACTTTATACCTGAAGCCACCAGTGGCTTTACTGCTACCCCGTGGGAGCCCCTGGTTGTGCAACTGCCGGCGAAGCTGCCTGCCGGCGCCACGCCGGACTGGGTTGCTGCGCTGCAGGAAACACTGGCCCAGGATCCGCGGCCCGCGTATCAGCAGGATGCCCAGCGGGTGTATCACCTGATTCTCAAGCCATTTGAGGTGCATTTCCGGGTTGAGGATAAATGCGCCATTGTCACAGCCATTACGCCGTATGCAAGTTGACTGGGCAGAGGAGTTTGAACGTTGTTTCCTCAGCAATCTCACGGGGGGAGCGTCCGTTTCTGTCTGGCAGCATGGCCAGGAACTCCTTACTCTGCATGCCGGCTGGGCGGCTGATTCGCTTGTGCCGGTCTATTCTGCTACCAAGCCGGCCTCCGCGCTTTGCCTGCTGCTGGCGCTGCATGATTGCTGCCAGAGCCCGGATTTACCAGTGGGGGATATCTGGGGAAAGTTTCCGGCTCCGCATTGCACCATAGCTCAGCTGCTTTCGCACCAGTGCGGGCTGGCAGCTCTGGTTGAATCTGCCCCGCTGGAGGATCTGGAGGAGTGCCGCGTGGCCATTGAGCGCACCACTCCTGCCTGGCTGCCGCCGCGCCATGGTTATCATCCGCAGACCTTCGGCCCCATGGTTGATATCCTTATGCTTGAACTTACCGGCATGCGGGTGGGGACATTCTGGGAGCAGCGAATCCGTCAGCCTCATGGCCTTGATTTCTATATCGGTCTGCCCGAAAGCGAGTTTCAACGCGTCTCGCAGCTGCAGGCGCCGCGTATTCAGCCCGGGTATATGCAGCAGGATGCGTTTTATCAGAAATATTTCGATACAGACTCCTCGGTGTACCGCGCGTTTCACAGCATTGTGGGCTATGCCACGCCCAGAGAAATGAGCACCCCTGCTGCCTGGCAATGCGCCAGCCCGGCCAAGGGCGGGGTGGCTAGCGCGCGTGGCCTTGCTCAGTTCTACCAGTTGGTTATGGGGCAGTCGCTCCCAGCTGAAGTGCGGGAATGGCTTATGACGCCTCAATGCAGCGGGTGGGATGAAACCTTGCAGCAGGAAAGCGCGTTTACCTGCGGCGCCATGTGTGAGCCGGCGTGGCTGTTCCCTGGCGGTGGATTCGGCCATGCAGGCGCTGGTGGCTGCCATGCTTTCGGCTCACCAGAGACCGGGATTTCCTTTGCCTACGTGATGAACCGTATGGAACTGGGAAATCTGCCTGGCCCGCGCGTGCTTGAACTGCTGGAGCTGCTGCCTCAGCGTGCGTTCAGGAAATGAACCACCCCGTGACCGATGGCTTCTGCATAGCGGATGGCATTGGCCTCTTTGCCGAGGAAGCGGGCGTGCTCCGGATTGGAGAGGAATGTTGCTTCTGTGATAATGGCCGGCACGTAGGATTCGTTGCAGGCATTCAACCAGTCACCACCGCCTCGGCGGCCATCATTGCGCAGAATGATGTCACAGGGAACGCCGTTGTTCGGCATGCCACCCTGGTCGTAAATGGAGCGGGTGATGACATCTGCCACTGAGATTCCAAGCTGCTGGCCGACATCGTTGCAGTAAATGGCTCCCTTGTTGTATACCTTCCAGTGGTTAGTCATGCTGTTGTGGTGCAGGTAGATGACGGCTGCCGGTTTCTGATCGAGCGCATAATTCGTGCTCAGCATGCCCACGGCCATGCGGTGCGGGTGGTGCTTGGAACGGTAAACTGCGTTGGGTTCAGGGGTGTTCACATGGTGTACCCCTTCGCGGATGGCGATTTCTGCCAGCTTTTTATCTGTGGGCATGGAGCCGCGGCAGCAGATGCGGCACTGGTAGCCGGCTTGCTCAATAATCCGGGCGGTGTAGCCCACATAACGGTACCAGTACTCGCATTCTTCAATGTTGCCAAAGCGCTTGTCGGGCGTGCGAGCTCCCTGGCCGCCGCGCTGCGGGTGGTAATAGTGGCCTATATCCAGCACCACAATGCGCGAGTCCCGCACCTGGGCCTGCATTATCTGCTGCTGGCAGCCCGTGAGGCTGAATATACACAGCAGCATAAGGAAAAGAAGATTTCTCATAAGCCCAGTTCGGTCTGTCCTCCGGGTAACACAGCTCCCAGCTTCTGGTAGGCTGCCGGCATGGCTTCGCGGCCACGCGGTGTGCGCTTCACATAGCCTTGCATAATGAGGAAGGGTTCATGTACATCCTCGATGGTGGATTCATCTTCGCCCACGGCTACCGCAAGTGAGGAAAGCCCCACCGGACCACCGTTAAACTTGTAGATAATCGTCTCCAGCAGGCGCTTGTCCATTTCATCCAGGCCGTCGTCGTCAATATCTATCATGCTGAGTGCCGCTTGAGCCACATCGGCGGTGATGCGGCCATCTGCCTTCACCTGCGCGTAGTCCCGCACCCAGCGCAGCAGCGCATTGGCCACGCGGGGAGTGCCGCGGGAACGCCGGGCAATGGCCAGCGCTCCTGCCGGCGCCAGGTCAATATCCAGCAGATTGGCCGAGCGGTGCAGAATCTGGCACAATTCGTCTGCGGAGTAGTAATCGAGGCGGTTGACAAGCCCGAATCGGGAGCGCAGCGGTCCGGTGAGCATGCCGGCGCGGGTAGTTGCACCCACCAGCGTGAACTTGGGCAGATTCAGTTGTATGGAGCGGGCATTCGGGCCCTGGTCGATGATGATGTCGAGCCGGAAATCCTCCATGGCCGGGTAGAGGTATTCCTCAATAGCCGGGTGGAGACGGTGAATTTCATCAATGAAGAGCACATCGCCCTTTTCCACATTGGTCAGGATGCCCGCCAGGTCGCCTGCTTTTTCAATCTGCGGACCACTGGTGGTGTGGAGCTTGCGCCCTACGGCCCCTGCTATGATGTTGGCCAGGGTGGTTTTGCCCAGACCGGGAGGCCCGCTGAGCAATACGTGGTCGAGCACATCACCGCGCATGCGGGCGGCTTCCACCATGAGCATGAGACGCTCTTTCACCTTTTCCTGCCCGCAGAATTCACTGAATGCAGGCGGGCGCAGAGATAAATCGTAGCTGGTGACGGGGCTGTCTGCCATGCGGGTGTAGAGGGAATCTGCCATAGTACGTTCAGGAATGTAGCATATTTGGCATGGCAGGTCAAGATACGCCCACGGCTTATCAGTTTTTCTTTGTTTCCGCCGTCTTGCGAAAAAAAACTGCCGCGTTCTCATGGGAACGCGGCAGTTGGTGTAAAATGAGGAAAGCGGGTTATTTCCTGTTGCGTCGGGCTCGCACGCCGGCGGCCAGCACATCGAACATACCCAGTGTACCGTTCCAGTCGATGCAGGCATCGGTGATGCTTACGCCGTACTTCATGTCAGCACTGCATTTCTGGTTGCCGGAGAAGAGGTTGCTTTCAATCATGACGGCGCCAATGTGGTCGCAGCCGGCGGCCAGCTGTTCTGCCACGCTGGTGGCCACCACGGGCTGCTGCTTCCAGTCCTTGTGGCTGTTACCGTGGGAGCAGTCAATCATGATGCGATTGCTGATGCCTGCTTTCTGCTGGGTCTCCCATGCGTTCTGTACGTGCTCCGGACTGTAGTTCGGACCGTTTGTGGAGCCGCGCAGAATGAGGTGGCAACCTTCATTGCCCTTAGTGGAGACAATGGCGGAAACGCCCTGCTTGGTGACAGAGAGGAAGCAGTGCGGATGCTCGGCAGAGATGACGGCATCCACCGCAATCTGTACGCAGCCGGTGGTGCCATTCTTGAAACCAATGGGCATGGAAAGGCCGCTGGCCAGTTCGCGGTGCACCTGGCTTTCGGTGGTGCGGGCGCCAATGGCACCCCAGACGATGAGGTCGCTGATATACTGTGGCGTAATCACATCAAGGAACTCTGTTGCAGAGGGTACGCCCATTTCAGAAAGCTGAACGAGCAGCTTGCGAGCAGAACGGAGCCCTTTGTTGATGTTGTAAGTCTCATTCATGTCGGGGTCATTGATAAGCCCTTTCCAGCCAACCGTGGTGCGGGGCTTCTCAAAATACACACGCATGATGAGCAGCAGGTCTTTCTCATACTTCTTTGCAGCCTCGGCCAGAAGCCCGGCGTATTCGATAGCTGCCTTGGTATCGTGAATGGAGCAGGGGCCCACAATGACTGCGAGACGGTCATCCTTTCCGGAAAGTATATCCTGGAAAGCGTGGCGGGTCTCATATACCATACGGGTGGCTTCCGGCGAGGCCGGATAATCCTCCATGAGAATAGCGGGAGATATCAGCGGGCGGATGCCCGTGAGACGTACGTCGTCTGTGATGTATTGGTTCATTAATTACTTCTGGTTCTTCCAGGAATATACGTTGTCTTCCAGGGCTTCTTCCAGCATTTCAGCAGCAGCGGCTGCAGCGGCCTGAGCCTGCTTGCCCTTGGGCTTCTTGGCGGTGGTGGCGGCTGTGGAGGCTACACCTTCCTGGTCGGGGCCGGTGGAGTACACGAGGCTGTTCTTACCACGGTAGCGGCGGCCGGTGAAGGGATCCTTGGCGCCGGAGTCTTCCTCACAGAGCACTACATAATAAGGCTGTCCCCAGGGGTCAAAGAAGCTGATTTCGCCAGTGGCGTTCACATACAGACCATCGCGGGGCTGTTCCTGCTCATCGGAGCGCAGGTAGATGTCGCGGGTGGAGTTCAGGCGGCGCTCTGCATCATCATCCTCACGGTTAGTGAGTACCTTGATGAGGTCAGCATCTTCGCCGGCGGCGGTGGTCAGGTACATCTGGTCGTCATCATCAGGCTCAACCATGTCTGTGTTGTAAGGCAGCATGCCGTTGTTGTCTTGCTTGAAGCTTTCCACGGCAGAAACGATGTCCGTGCATACCTTCTTGGCTGCGGTACGGCCGGCGTTTTCCTGAATGCTCATGTAGGTAGGATACGCAATGCCGGCAAGTGTTGCCAGAATGGCGATAACGATAATCAGCTCAATAAGGGTAAAGCCCTTGGCGGAGCGGGGAGAAAGTGTGATTTTCATACGCACATCATGCTATCATATACACCCGGCGGGCGCAAGCAGAAAAGCTGTACACTTTATTTTCTGCACAGCCGGAGAAGCCCGTATTTCGGGGAAAAGAGGTATGCAAGCAGGAAAAGAGTGCCGAGTACGACAATGATAGTAGCACCGAGATGCCAGCCCAGCGGGTAAGAAAGGAAGAAGGCAGCAACCGCGCCCAGCCCGCCGATGAGTCCGCCACCCCAGAACAGCCATGCGGCGCGGTCTGTCAGCAGATACATTGTGGCAGCCGGTGCAACCAGCAGGCCGAGAGTCAGAAAGGCGCCTACGGCTTGCAGTGAGGAAACCAGCACCAGAATAATGAGCGCAAAGATTCCATAGTTGAATGCCCGGGTGGGGATGCCCATGGTGGCTGCAGCGCGGGGGTCAAAGAGCGTGATAAGCAGCGGGCGTTGCAGTGCGGTGATGCTCAGCACCGCCAGCGCACCGATGATATAAGCAATCCACAAATCGGCATCACCCATGCTCATGATGTTGCCGAAGAGCCAGTCGTCTATTTTCTGTTGCAAGCCGAGCGTAATCAGAATGATGTAGCCCAGTGCGAAGGCCGTGGTGTGCAGTACGGAGAGTGCTGTGTCGTGTTCCATTCTTGATGTGCGCGAAACAAACAGCGAGCCCAGTCCCACCATGAGCCCGGCCAGTACGGCGCCGAGCAGAATGCTGAGCTGGAATAATCCGAAAAGCAGAATGGCTAGTGCGATGCCCGGAAGCAGCGCGCAGGAAAGCGTTCCTATCTGCAGAGCCGAACGCCGCAGCACCACAAGGGCACTCACGAATCCGTTGGAGAAACCAATCACGCCGCAGGCCCACAGGCTGCGCTGCGCCAGCGGTTCATTCAGAAATTGCAGAAAGTCGTTCATGCGGGATTAAAGGTTCGTTTCAGGTTTTCGGGGGTAAGTACCTCCTGTGCCGGGCCGCATGCAATCAACTGTTTGCGCAGGAGTAATGCCTGGTCAAAAATCTGCGGTGCGGAGGCGAGGTCGTGGTGCGAGGCAATAACCAGGCGTCCCTCTGCCGCCAGAGAGCGGAGAATCTGAGACAGCGCTTCTGTTCCCGGAACATCCAGCCCGGTGAACGGCTCATCCAGCAGCAGAATATGCGCTTCCTGGGCCAGTGCCCGAGCCAGGAAACACCGCTGCTGCTGGCCGCCGCTGAGCGCCCCGATCTGGCGGTGCTGCAAATCCTGCAAGCCGAGCGTGCAAAGGGCTTTCTCTACAATTTCCTTATCGTGCGGACGCATGGCTTCCCATGCGCCCACGGCTGGATAACGCCCCATTTCCACCAGTTGGCGCACCGTGATGGGGAATTGCCAGTTCACTTCGCTGCGCTGGGGGAGGTAGGCAATTTCGTGGCGGTGTTCAGCCAGTGCGGAGTTGTTCCAGAGAATGGCTCCGCTCCATATAGGAAGAAGACCAGCCAACGCATTGAGCAGGGTGGATTTGCCTGCGCCGTTCGGGCCGATGAGGGCCAGCGTGCTACCGCACCCTGCAGTGAAGCTGATATCGTGGAGCACGGGTTCATTTGTATAGCCCGCAGTTACCTTCTGCAGTTCCAGCTGGTGCCTGGTGTGGTGATGGTGGCCACCGCCCCAGCATATATGGTCATGATGTTCGCTTACCATGTGAACCTGAAAACACTGTGCAGTTTGTTACTTCCTTCCTCTTTCCATTCCGTGGCGCTGCGGGTCTCGTAGCCATCGGGTTCCAGCGTGAGTGTGACGGCATGAGGGGCAGAGTCCTCCCATTGCCCCTGAATCTCGATTTCCATGAGACCGCTCAGCGGTAGTTGCAGCTCAAACTCACTGGGAGATTGACTGCAATCTACATCCAGCCACTCCTCTTTGCCCAGTCTTACCTGCAGCTGCCTGGGCTGGCCTGTGAAGCGCATGGTGGCATAGACACTGCGGCGCGCCGCTTCCTCTGCCCGGATTTCAACAGCTGGTGCATCGTTGTTACCGGTAAGCATGGGCAGGGGAATTCCTACCAGAATTACCCCGGCCAGTGTGAGCAGAAATGTGACGCGTGGTGACATACGGAACGAGATAAGCTTATGTCCTGATGCTCTTTTTGTCAATGGCGCTGCAAGACATGCGGTGCGGCGGCGTCAAACTTTTTGATGGCGTTCAGGTGTTCCGGTGTAAGCTCATCATCACTGAAGATGCTAATGCCGTGAACGCCTGTGGCGCGGAGGGATTCCAGATGCTCAAGCAGGTTGCCTGGTGGTACATCCGGCAAATGCACGCCAGGCGCCATAGGAATGCGCCCCTGGGTTTCCTGTGCCGCCTGGCGGGTAATGTCTGCTGCCCAGTCTGCGGGCTTGTTGTAGAAGGAATGATAGGCCATGGGCAGCACAAGATCTGCGTGGAACTGGCTCCAGTCCTGGTGCACCATGCGCGCAGCCAGTGACGGGCTGGGGAACACGGCACTGGCGGCGATAAGTCCGTGCTTCCGGATTTCCTCCGCGATGCGGTTGAAGACATTGGCCACGCTGCGTTCGCGGAACTCTTTCCAGCCGGGCTCATGGCCGTTTTTGTAGAGAGCTTTGCAGGTGTCGCAGAAGCAGTAATCGAAAGCCGGAATCACCTGACTCATATCAAGCCCGTACTTACTCCAGAGCCCGCGCGGTAATTCCACATCCGGCAGTCGCATGTAATCTGTCTGAATCCCCGTGAGGCCAGGAATGGCTGCCAGCTGGTGTACTTGCTCCAGCAAGTGCTGCTGCACTTCCTTGTTGTTGGGGCAGAGGAACTGGTAATATTCCACAAAAGGCCGGTTCTGGGGCAGGTGGCAGGATTTGCCTTCGGCGTTGATGGCGTACCAATCCGGGTGCTGCAGTGCAACCTTGTCACCCGGCCGGTTCAGAGCCCAGAGCCATGCGTATACACGCAGCCCGGCCAATCTGGCAAGCGGGGTCAGCTGCGCAATGCGCTCTGCGGAGCCATCGATGATAAGCGAATCAATCCCGGACTCTGCATAGTGGGTGAAGTGCTGAAGCCACTCCATGGGGCTGCGTGTGTTGTTGCCATGCACCCAGAGGAAAAGCTCCGGTTGATGCAGGGCCGACCGGGTGCAGGCAAAACGGCCCTCACTATCCAGCCTCATCTCTGCACCAGTGCTGGCACAGCGTGTGGTGAGTACAAAAAAATCTTCAGTGGGGAAACTCATGTTGATACCAGGTACCACCATGCTGCGGTCAAAAACGCCCTTTTTGTTGCGGTGCTCCAGCTGGGCGTTCAGCACATCGTAGAGCTTCAGCCGCGCGTTGTCGGAAAGCTCCGGCGGAGCGGATTCCCAGACATGGGGCGGATTCTGGCTGAAGATGACGCGCCCCCAGTGTTCAGGCCGGTGGATATTGACCTTACCCGTTGGCGCCCAGACGTGGTTACTTTCCGGCGCCGGGAGTTTCTCGTAGCCGTTTTCGGTGGGTTTTACCTGCCAGTTGACGCGGGAGAAGTTCATGCGCATACTGCTGCCGGGCTCTGGCGCCTTGCTGGTGCGCGGCAGGTGGGCGTGGCTGGTGATGCTGCTCCAGGGAATGGCCAGCTCTACACTCCAGCCATCGTCGGCATCGTCCGGGGTATTCAGCGTGCCGCGCAGGTGCACGGCATGTTTCAGTCCCTTTATTTCCCAATCGTGCAGAATGTTTGCATCATTGAAACGGTACGGGCGCGTGATGAATAAATCCCAGGTGGTGTTCAGCTCGTTGATTTCCAGTTCGATGTAATTGAG
>JAFZGH010000056.1 GCA_017555465.1 Akkermansia sp.
ATTAACATTCCAACCACTCAAATCTATGGAAACGATTAACATTATCTGTGTAGACGACCAGCAGGAAGTGCTGGATTCCGTAATGCGCGACCTGCGCCCCCTCACCAGCCATGTGCGCCTGGAAGAAGCCTCCAGCGTGGCAGACTGCCTGCAGCTCATTGACCAGATTGATGATGATGGCGACCACATTGCCATCGTGATTTCTGACCAGGTGATGCCCGAGGAAACCGGCACCGAACTGCTGGGCAAGATTGCCGCCGACCGCCGCTTTGCCAAGACCCGCAAGGTGCTGCTCACCGGCCAGGCCACGCATGCCGACACCATCAACGCCATCAACGACGGTCACATCGACAACTACATCGAAAAGCCCTGGCAGCCGGAAAAACTGCTGGCTGTGGTGAAGCGTCTGCTCACCCTCTATGTGCTGGATGCCGGGCTCGACCACACCGAGTACATGCCGGTGCTGGACACCACCACCCTGTTCTCCAAGTTGCGCTAAGATTATGAAAGGCATCCTCCTTCCCCTGGTGCTCGCTGGCGGCGCTATGGCCGGCGAAGCCATCACCCTGAACACCAAGCCCGCCCCCACCGATTGGGTAGAGGCCGTGAAGCAGGCCCTGGTGGTCTACGAAAACAAGGACACCTTCATCACCAAGGTTGCCCTGACCACCCGCCAGCAGTGGCAGATGGCCAGCGTGCAGCCCAACAGCAACAACCGCGCCCACATCAAAGAGGGCGGCACAAGCTACAATGACGAATTCCGCCGCAACTGGCTCGGCGTCAATGTCTACACCAAGAGCAACACCCAGTTCCACACCTACGTGCGCATCGGCGGCCTGCCCGTTCGCGATACCTACGCAGGCGGACGCACCAAGAAGAACTACTCCTACACCGGGTTCTACGACATCTGGTTGAAGCAGCAGATTACCGCCGTGAAGGGCCTCAGCGTCCGCGCGGGTAAGTTTGCCCCCAGCTTCACCACAGACTTCCGCATGTCTAACGCCAGCATGCCCTGCGTGGAGCGTTCGTTCATAGCCAACCAGTTCGGTCTGGACACCAACTGGGGCGTAGAGGTGAACTACACCTCGCCGGACAAGAACAACATCCTCTACATGCAGCTTATGGCCAACGACCGAGCCTGCGGCTCTCACACCCCTGCTCACCGCGACAAATACGGACGCGGTGATGGATTCAAGGGTGAGTTCGGCTGGGAAGATGAATGCTTCATCATCCTTGGCGGCACCCACAAGTTCAATGTGACCGAGAACGGCTACCACGCTGTTTCGGGTGAATACATGCACGATTTCAGCGATGCCTACCACGGCAAGAAGCAAGGCGCCAACAATTATGGTTTCGGCTTCAAGGATGCCCTCTCCATCGGCTACGAAGTCAAGCACAACAAGCTCACCTTCACCGCCAACGCTGTGGCTGCCTTTGAACAGCAGAACGGCAACGGCACCAACAACGTGGGCATTCAGCTGCAGCCGGTGTACTCCATTCACCCCAATGTGGACCTCGTGTTCCGCTACACAGGCATGACTGGCGATGGCGCCTGCAAGCTGAGCGCAGACCGCTATATCTGCACGCAGACCACCGCTCCTTCCTGGGTAGACAGCATTCACGCCTTCTACTTCGGCGTGAACCTGTACGCCTCCGAGAAGCACAAGGATGCTGCACGTCTCATGTTCGGCGCAGAGTACACCACCGCCCGCAAGGGAGACGAGGATTGCTACAACGGCTGGGAATACACCGCCGCCGTACGCTGCAACTTCTAAGCCGCTTCCCCGGAAAAACTCACCAGCCCCCGCCCAACCGGCGGGGGCTTTTTATTGCCCGGGCCAACAGAATCTTTACTTCTGAGCGGTAAAGAATTTGCTATTCTTTACCGCTGGGACATAAAGATTTCAAAATTCTTTCTTGCTACGGCGTAAAGATTCTGATATATAAAAGCCATGAAGCAGGAATTACGGCGTATATTCATGGAGTTGATAGCAAGCAGTCAGGAGCAGGAACTGCACAAAGGTTATCCACGTGATGTAAAGCTGAAAACCCTGGAAGGAAAGATTACCGTCTGCGTTGGTGTGCGCAGATGCGGAAAATCCACACTCATGCAGCAACAATTTCATGCATTGGAGGAGCGTGGCGTGCCACGCGAAAATATACTGATGCTGAATTTTGCAGATGAACGACTGGCCGGCATGGGAACAGAGGGGTGGAATGAGCTGTATGAGGCATATTACAGCATGTACCCGGAGAAACGGGGAAAAGAAAAAGTGTATTTCTGTTTCGATGAAATTCAGATGCATCCGCATTGGGAACTTTTTGTTGAGCGTCTGCGGCGCGAAGAAAATTGTAAAATTTACATCACCGGTTCATCGGCAGCCATGCTGAGCAAGGAGATACACACAGCCCTGCGCGGGCGCTCCCTTTCCTGGGAGCTTTTCCCATTCTCATTTGGCGAATACCTTGAAGCCCGGAAGGTCCCTCGAAGCGGTTATGGCACCAACCGGAAGCTGGCAGTGCAGAATGCCTGGGCTTCTTATAAGGAAGAAGGCGGTTTCCCGGAAGCCCATGGACTTTCAGCAGCCTGGAGAGTACGGTTGCACCAGGAGTATTTCGATGCCCTGCTCTACCGC
>JAFZGH010000057.1 GCA_017555465.1 Akkermansia sp.
AGCCGCGGGCTTTTCTGGATGCGCTGCGGGAGAATTGCCCCATGGCGGGTATTTCCGTGGGGCGCAACTGGCGTTTTGGCCGTGGTGGTGCCGGGGATGCTGCTTTTGTGGAGGCGTATTGCGCGGAACACGGCTTGAATGCCTGTGTGCAGGATATGGCAGAGCTGGAGGGAGAGAATATTTGCTCCACCCGCATACGCGAGTTGCTGCAGGCGGGGGATTTACCACGGGCGGAGGCGATGCTCGGGCATGCGTTCAGTGTGGCCGGAGTGGTGGAGCCGGGACAGCGGCTTGCCCGCCAGCTGGGATTTCCCACGGCGAATATCACGGTGCATCCGCAGGCGGTGCTGCCGCCCGCCGGGGTGTATGAGGTTTCGGTCTCTGTGGAGGGGACAACCTGCCGCGGTATTGCGAATTTGGGGCTGCGCCCCACGATTGTGGAGGCGCAGAAGGTGGTGCGGCTGGAGACTCACCTGCTCGACTGGCAAGGGGATTTGTATGGCCGCTGCCTGCAGGTGGAACTGCGGCGCTTCCTGCGCCCGGAGCGCCGGTTCGCTTCGGTGGAGGAGCTGCGCGCGCAGATTGCGGCAGATGTTCAGATGCTGTGATTCACGGCGTATTGCTGCCCCAGTTTGTGGGAGGTGGCAATGGCGTTGGCAATGTAGCTGAGCCCGTTTTCCACGGCCTGCTCCAGCGGCTGGCCTTTGGCCATGAATGCGGTGATGGCGCTGGAAAGGGTGCAGCCGGTACCGTGGGTGGAGATGCCTTCGGTGCGCGGGTGACTCCAGCGCAGGGTGGGCTTACCGGGCTGCACGAGGATATCGGTGCAGGTGCTGCCGCCCACATGCCCGCCCTTGGCCAGGATGGCGCAGTTGTAGCGGGTGCAGAGGGTGTTGGCCGCAGCTTCCAGTTCTTCCACAGTGGTGATGGGGGCGGTGCCGGCCAGCTTGGCCAGCTCGTCGCCGTTGGGGGTGAGCAGTGTGGTGCGGGGAATGAGCTCGCTCTCATACACCGCAATGGCTTCCTGCAGGATGAGGGCTTCACCAGCGGTGGCTATCATGACCGGGTCGACGACGATGGGTCCGTCGAAATCCTGGAGCGCTGCCACGGTGGCGCGCACGATGTCCGGGGAATACAGCATGCCGGTCTTGATGGCGCGCACCGGGAAGCTGCGCAGGCAGATATCGACCTGAGAAGCCACAAATTCAGGCTCCATGGCGACGATGCCTTCCACCAGTCCGGGGACTTCGCTTACCACGCAGGTGACGGCGGTGAGAGGATAACACCCGAGGGCAAAGCCGGTTTTCAAATCGGCCTGTAATCCGGCGCCTGCAGAGCAGTCTGACCCGGCGATGCTGAGGTAAACAGGTGTCTCCATATCAGACGAAGGCTTTTTCCAGCGCGGCGGCGGCTTGCAGCAGGCGGGTTTCGGCAAAGTGAGGGGCAAGCAGCTGGATGCCGACCGGATGCTGTCCCTCTGCTACGGGGCAGGGGATGGAGATTCCGGGCAGGCCTGCCAGGTTGGCCGGAATGGTGTAGATGTCTGCCAGGTAGGTCTGCAGCGGGGTCATGCTGTCATCGTGCAGGCGCGGGGCGCTGGTGGGTGCCACCGGGCCGAGGATGAGGTCGACCTTTTCGAAGGCTGCGGCAAAATCGCCCGCCACGAGGGAACGCACCTTCTGCGCCTTGGCGTAGTAGGCGTCGTAGAAGCCGCTGGAGAGCACATAGGTACCCAGGATGATGCGGCGCTTCACTTCCGGGCCGAACCCGGTTTCGCGGGTCTTGCTGTAGAGGTCATCCAGCCCGTTGGTGCCGGCAGCGCGGTAGCCATAGCGGATGCCGTCGAAGCGGGAGAGGTTGGAGGAGGCTTCTGCGCAGGCGATGATGTAGTAGGCTGCTACCACGGCTTCGGCATGCGGCAGGGAGATTTCAACGATTTCGGCGCCCAGGTCGGTGAGTTTCTGCACGCTCTGCTGCAGGGCGGCGGAGACTTCCGGGCTGTTGCCGCTGGAGAGGTATTCCTTGGGCAGGCCGATGCGGAGGCCCTTGATGTCCTTGCCAAGTCCGGCGGTGAAGTCTTCCACCGGCTGGGTGGAGGAGGTGGAGTCTTTGGCATCGTGTCCGCAGATGGCGTTGAGGATGGTGGCAGCGTCTTCCACGTTCTGGGTGATGGGGCCAATCTGATCCAGCGAGGAGGCGAAGGCTACCAGACCATAGCGCGAGACGCGCCCGTAGGTGGGTTTGATGCCGACCACGCCGCAGTGTGAGGCAGGCTGGCGAATGGAACCGCCGGTATCGGAACCCAGAGCGGCAATAGCCATGCCGCCTGCAACGGCGGCGGCAGAACCGCTGGAGGAGCCGCCCGGCACATGCCCGGGGGCGGAGGGGTTCTGGGTTTCGCCGAAGGCGGAATTCTGACCATAGGAGCCCATGGCGAATTCGTCCATGTTGGTACGGCCGAAGGGAATGGCGCCGGCGGCGGTCAGATTGACCACAGCGGTGGCATCATACGGCGAGACAAAGTTTTCCAGCATGCGGGAGGCGCAGCGGGTGGGCTGCCCCAGCATGGCGATGTTATCCTTGACGGCGATGGGGATGCCGCCCAGCGGTTTGCTGAGGTCTGCCTTGGCAGCGGCGGCCAGGGCGGCTTCAGTATCCCAGGAGAGGTAGGCATTGATGCCCGGGTTGCGCTCTTCCATGGAGCGGGCGATTTCCTGCACCAGTTCGGTGGGGGCGATGGCGCCGCTGGTGAGTTGCTTGCGCCAGTGTGAAATGGTTCCGTTGAGCATGGCGATGGTGAAATGGGTTTAGTGGGCGGATTCGACGACCTTCGGGACACGGAACTGGCCGTCTTCCTGCGCCGGAGCGTTGGAAAGGGCGGCTTCGTTGCTGAGGCTGGCGCCGGGAATGTCCTCGCGCAGGGCATCGAACACGGGCAGGGGGTGGTACATGGGCTCGACGCCTGCGGTGTCCCACTGGTCGAGCTGGGCAACGTAGGCGAGTACCTGGTTCAGGTCTTCGGAGAATCGGGCTGTTTCTTCAGCCGTGAGTTCGAGTTTGGCCAGACGGGCGATATACGCCACATCGATGAGATTGGTCTGTTCCATGGCGGAGAAGAAAAATCAGGAGTGAATGAGAAGATAGATGGTGAGCGAGTATAAGCCCCAGATGGAGCCGGCCAGTACGGCTAAGAGTAATAAATTCTGCAACAGGATGTTGTTCTGTTGCTGGGGACCGCTGGTAATGGTGGTGACGTATTTGCGATTACGCCCGCGGCGCTGTTCAAGTACATCTTCCTGCGGCCCCAGGGTGTTGGCCGGGTAGCGGCGCTGCTGGTAGGCCCGCGCGGGTTGGGTTATGTTGCCCTGGCGCATGTTGCGGCGAAGTTCCAGTTCACGGAGCTTGTCGAAAGATGAATTGTAGTCGGGCATGGTGGTGGTTCAGTGTATTTCAGAGATGCGAGATGAGTTGATAAACTCCCCAGCTGACGATGATGAGAAGAAAGAGAGGAAGATGGAAGAAAAAGCCGTGTGCCAGTTGTGTGCGTATGCTGCCCCAATCGATTCCCTGGCGCTCTTCTACGCCGGGTTTGTAGCGGAATATATCGGTGTGCCGATAACGCGGCGCGCCTGTGTAGGCTTCTTCAAAGTCATTTGCTGCGCGTTCCAGCTTGGGCATGGCTTCGCGCAGACGCTCATGGAACCCCTCTGTGCTCCATTGCTGCGGCTGCAGGGATGAGAGTATCTGCAGGTGGCGTTTCAGGCATTCGTTGACCTGGGCTACGTCGTTGGTTTCCCTTTCCATGGATTCCAGTTCCCGCTCCAGACGCCGCACGGCATTGTGCAGCTTCATGCCGATTTCATTCAGACTTTCGTTGAAGAGAACTTTCTTTTCGTTGCTTTCCTCAAGCTCACGACGCTGCGCTTCATAGTATTCCGCCTGTTGACGCGCTTGCTCTACCTGCTGTCGTACGTTCTCCGGTGAGTGCATGTCCCCATCTGCAATGCGGGGATTCAGCTCCATCTGGCGGTATGGGGTGGGCTGTTTCATGTCACTTTGGAAAAATGTTTCGGAAAAGTTAACTTTTTAAGGCGCAGATGTCAAGCCTATTGTTCTGGGTTGATACCAAAAACGGCAGAGGCGACTGGCGTCTCTGCCGTTTGGGTGATATACGGGCGACGGGAATCGAACCCGTGTCTCATGCTTGGGAAGCACGCGTCCTACCATTGAACGACGCCCGCAAATAGGAGCGCGAGGATTCTATCGTGGAGTCGGATGTGAGTCAAGATTTAAAATTTAAATTTGCTAAAAATGTCAAATATGGCTTGTCAGGGTGGGATGTATGTGTTAGTATACGCGTGATTACGCGGGTATAGCTTAATGGTAAAGCTCCAGCCTTCCAAGCTGATCATGCGGGTTCGATTCCCGCTACCCGCTTACTTTAAAGTAAAAATACGCGTATGAAAAAGATTCTTGTGGCAATATTGCTCGCCGGTGTGCTTACCGGCAATACCTGCCTTGCAGCACCTGCGATGGAGCAGGTGGCAAAGATGGCGCAGAAGAATTCCGGCTCGTCGTTGGATGAACTTTGTCTGGCTGTGTACGAGATGGTTAAATCGTCTCCGGATAGCGCAGTGGATGTGTTTAAGTCTGTGATGATGCAGCGTGATTCCTGGACTGCTACGGAGGTGTACTCTGTGCTGCGTTCGGTGCTGCTTGCCGCTCCTTCACTTGAGGAGGGGTTTGTGGCTAACGCGCATGCCTACAATAATAATCCGGGCAGCTACGCGCCTCAGGCGGTAGAATCTGCTGGTTATCAGCTGCTGTCGACCCTTTACACGATGCCGCAGACGCTGCCGGTGGCTGGCACTGTGGCCCAGGGTGTGGCAGCTACCACGATTACAGGAAGCACTACGGGTAATGGCGTATCCTCTGATTCTCTGGAGTCGTATGTTCCCAATGCTCCTGCTGTTACCCCGGAGCAGGAGGAATACCCTGTATTGCCGACGCCTCCTCCATATTCTCCCAATAATTAATTTGCAGTTCGCAGAGTAATATGAAATCGCTATTTTACAAACAGATCCTGATTGCCTGTCTTAGTGCGGGCGCGGCCGGTGCTGTATCCCTGTACGATACTGCCCCTATGGTGGGGCTGCCGGAATCTCACGCCGCGTCGTACAATATGTACGCGAGAGTGGGGTATGATTCCAACATGAATACCTCTCACTCCGATGCGGAAGGTAGCGCTTTTGTTTCTGCGGGTCTGGGTGCTTCATTTGCGGACTATGAGTCGGTTGATAAGATATCCTACAGATTTAATCTGGGGATGACCCGTTACTTTACATCGGAAAGTGGCGCTAATGGACACAATGGTCAGACCAGTTATGCTGATTGTGGCCTGACGGGCACTATTGTGCATACGTTCAATTCCCGTTGTTCGTATTCTGCTGCTTTGAATCTTTCGTACAGCCCGGAGCCGGATTATGCAAACGGTATTTCTGCGGCTCGCCGTCAGGGGGAATGCTTCAACTGGTCATTTAATAACTCGTACAACCAGTCCATTGATGCTCGTTGGAGCTGGAATGTGCGATTCGGGTACAGTGGCATTCTGTATAGCGAGACAGAGTATCAGACAGATGACCGCCAGTATATTACGGTGGGTGCAGGGCTGCGGTACCGTGCCTCTGAGCTGCTGAGTTATAATGTGGATTTTTCATACAAGAATGACCAGCGTGATTACGGTTACAATTCCGATAACCTCACGTTGATGTTCGGCTTTGACCGCTCCATTGACCCTGTTTCAAGTTGCAGCGCCAGTGTCGGTATTCAGCAGAAGTTTGTGCACAACAAGGAGATTCTGAGCCCGAACCTGCGGATGGGCTACAATCGTAAGGTGACAGAAGGTCTCAGCGTCAACTCCTACTTTGTGCTTTCCAATGAGAATGTTGACACATACCGTGGCCTGAACGCCAATTACCTTTCTGATTTGGCCGTGCGTGTAGGTGTGAATACCGTATACACGCTTTCTCCCGATGTGTCGTTCACATTCGGTTTGGCCTACATCCGTACCAATTACACAGAGGGTACATATGGCATGCATGATGAGACGAATGATTCCTGGGAACCCTCTGTGGGGATGAACTATAAGTTCTCAGAGGATTTGGTCGGTTCCATCAACTACAAGTATACCTTCTACAATGCCGACTCGAAGAGAAAGTATGGCGATTACAAGCGCCACGTTGTTACGGCCGGCTTGACATATAATTTCTAATTAATGAAATATATATCCGGAGGGGAAGATTGCTTTGCTTCCCCTCCGTTTTTGACACTATATATAATCTATGGAAACAGGAGTGACTGATCAGGCCCGGTCGGAGGCAGTGTTGCACGCGCAGGACTATATGCAGGTGTTGCGCGGTCGTTGGAAAACAATTTTTCTTGTCTTTTTGCTGGTATTTGTGAGTAGTGCAGTTATCACTAAGATGATGACGCCGAAGTACACCAGCGGAATGACATTTGAAATCAAGTACCCGCGTGATTTGATTAATGTGGCAGTCGGAGGCGAGGCCAACCCCATTGAGAAGGCGGTTGTGTCGGATGCCTATATGCAGACTCAGTTTGAGATTCTGGTGTCCCAGCAGAACCTCATTGCGGTTGCTAACAAACTGGACCTGACGAATGAGTGGGGGCTGGATGAAGCGACGGCTGCCATGCGACTGATGCAGCTTGTTGAAGTGAATCCGCGAAAGAATACAAACCTGGTGGATATTGCCGTGAAGACGGAAGATCCGCGCATGTCGCAGCAGGTATGCCAGGCTGTGGTTGATTGCTACAAGGAGATTCGCGAGGAAAAGGAAAACGCCATTATCAACGAAGCAATTAACAAGCGTTATGAGGTGCTTCGCTCCCGACAGGACGAGCTGGAGCGTAAGGCTGATGTTGTGCGTCAGTACATCCGTTCCGGTAAATACATTCAGGGGATGTGGAATGATTACGCTTCTCACGGCGCGCCTTTGTCGTCGGGGGCGGAGGAGCAGACCCTCCAGCAGTTGAACAATAGCAAACTGCAGATGGAGGCGGAGATTGCTCAGATGTCTGTACACATTGGCAAGCTTCAGAACCTGAAGGATGCTGAATTGCAGAGCTATGTCACCCGCACGGGCTTGCTTACAGCAGAATCCTACTGCTCTGCAAAAGTCAGAGAGCTGAATAACAGATATACAGAAGAAGAGAATACGCGCGCTCAGATGCTGCTGAGCGGCTATGGACAGAAACACCCCAATGTGTTGCGCCTTGATGAGCAGCATAAGGCCACACAGCTTCAGCTGTATGAGGAGCTGGTCGGTATGCGCGATTCGATGATGGACCAGCTTGAGGTGAAAAAGGCGGAGCTGCAGGATCTGGAGCAGCGCTATAATACGGCGAAGGAAAAACTGCGTGATAAGACGCTGGAAGATCAGAAGGTTAAGAATGCCCTTCAGGAGTATGCCGCGGAAAAGACTCGTTACGATAAGCTTGAGAACGATTATATCGCAGATAAGATGCGACTTATGGCTCCGCGTACTAGTCTTGAGGTGTATAGTCAGCCGGGGCTGGCTTCTGCTCCCAGCAGTCCGAATTACCGTCTTAATTTGATTGTAGGCGCTGTGATGGGGCTCATGCTGGGCGTTGTGGTTGCATTCATCGGTAACTACTTTGATACTTCCATCAAGTCTCTTGAGGATGCGGAACAGATGCTCGGTCTTCCTGTTCTGGGTGTTATCCCGCAGGATGCCGGCCTGTTGATTCTGCAGGGAGGTGACAGCCCTGACGCTGAAGCGTATCGCATTCTGCGTACGAACATTGAGCTGAAGCGCGAAATGTCCAGGGCAATTACGCTGGCTGTGGTTTCGGCAAATGCCGGTGAAGGTAAGACCACCACGCTGAGCAACCTGGCCTATGTGTTTGCTCAGGCTGGTTACAGCACCTTGATGATTGATGCGGACTTGCGTCGTCCTCGTCTGGCTCGTTATGCAGAATTGAAGAGCGAGAGCGGTTTGTCCACATACCTTGCCAATGGCGCAGAGCTGAAGGATGTTGTGCTCCAGACGGGGCATGCCAATCTCTATATGCTGCCCAGTGGCCCGATTCCTGTAGATCCGAGTGGCTTGATTGGGTCTCGCCGCATGCAGCAGCTGCTCAATGATGTTTCGAAGCGGTTCGATATCGTGCTGATTGACTCGCCGCCTATTCTGGGTGTAAGCGATGCTTCGTTGCTGGTGAGCCGTGCCGATGCTTCGTTGCTTGTGCTGCAGCCTCGTAAGATGCCGATTAAGGCATTGCTGCGCTCGAAGTCTTTGATTCAGAGTGCCGGCGGCAATATTATGGGGCTTGTGATGAATAATGTTGATATCACAGGTGACACTCAGTACCAGTACTATACTACGTACTATTCGTATTATAGCAAGGGAGATAAGCGCATTGAACCCAAGCCTGTTGCGGTAAAGGAGAAAGCTGAAACCGTGATTGAGAATTCCGACAACGACGATTTGTACTAAAATAATTTTATGAATAAGCAAATAGTTCAGTTTTTTGTTACGCTGTTGCTCTGCTTTGTTCTACAGCCGTTGATGGCTCAGGATGCAGCAACAGAGCCCCGCGCAACCAAGGGCGGCACGGTTGTGCTCCAATTCAAGAATATCCCCAGTGAGGATGTTGGCAATGTGAATGGAGAGTATGCTGTCAGCCGCGAAGATGGAACAATTTCTGTGCCTTACCTTTCCGGTCGTGTGCGGGTTGTGGGCATGACTGCCCGACAGGTGGAGAATTCTCTGCGCTCTCTTTACCTGGCGCAGCAGATTTATTCCGATCCCATCGTGATGGCAAATGTCGGCCCGAAGGGGGAGGTTGCAGTAGATACGCGCTTTATTCAGGTGGCGGGATATGTGCACCAGAAAAAGAACCTTCCTTATCGTGAAGGTGTGACATTGATTCAGGCATTAATTGATTGCGGCGATATCACGGATTTTGGTTCTCGCAAGATTCAGGTGACACGCGGTAAGGTGACCCGCACGTATGATTATTTCAGTGCGCGTGATCGTTCAATTAAATTGCTGCCGAATGATTCGGTGTTTGTGCCGCGTCGACCAGCTTTCGAAGGTCGTCCGGATACAATCGGGCCGTAACAAAAATTGTTATGAAGCAAACTCCGGTTGCAAACCGGAGTTTGTTGTTCTGTATCAGGTGAGCAAAATGAAAAGTCGCAACAAGAGATTGCTGGTGCTGAGTGTCGGTTACGGACAAGGACACCACTCTGCTGCGGCTGCATTGGCTGAATATTACATTGGTAGAGGGTGGAATGCCCGGATTGTTGATATATGTGAAAAGACACATCCGTTCTGCTTCCGGTTGACCCAATGGTTTTATGATTGCTGTGTCAGGGTGCTTCCGTGGTTATGGCGGATTACTTACGACCTGACCGATACCGCAGATTGGCGACGATTGATTAAAGTGCCGTTGTTGCGCCACCTGACGACTTGTCTGCATGAATTATTAGATTCATATGAGCCTGATTTAATTATATGTACGTATCCGCTGTATGCGTATATGCTGGACGAGTTGCGGATGAATGGAGTTATCGTTCCGCCGTATGTTATGGTGGTGACCGATGCAAGAGAAATCAGTCGCCCATGGATGTGTTCAGCTGCTCAATTGGTGGTTGTTCCTGATGCGGGATCCCGCGCGAAGGTTATTGAGCGTTATGCTTTGGCGGAAGAACAGGTGATAGCTGCAGGCTTTCCCGTGAGAGCTGGATTTGTTCCGTCTGGCACATTGGCGCCACCTGCTGCGGGAAAGCTGAGGATATTGTATGGCGCATACCGCCAGCTGCCGGGTGTAGTGAATGATATTCGTGCTCTGATGGCTGCGTTTCCTGGTCTGCATCTTACCGTGCTTGCCGGACGCCGCGCCACGGCCTTGAAACGTATTCTGTCAGAAGAGGCGGGAGCTGGCGATTTGCAGATTTTGTCTGCAACGGAGCAAATGGCGGAATATATGAAACGCAGTCATTTGTATATTGGTAAGGCTGGTGCCGCAACGATGTTTGAATGTTACGCATGCCAGGTGCCGGTGCTGATTAATTACACGCTGCCCGGCCAGGAACAGGGAAATCTTGAACTTTTGCTGGAGCAGGCATGTGGTTGTCGCGTGGAGTCAACGGCGCATCTTATATCCACCGTACAGTGGTTGCTGGAGAATGAAGGCCGGTACTGGCAACAGATGCGCGCTAACATGAGCAGAACTGCTGGTGCGCTGGCAACAAAACGCATAGCTGAGGCAATTTTTAAGGAGTTTGGTATATGAATCGCCTGATAGTAGATAATTCCAATACCCGGACTAAGTTTGCCTTGTTGACTGGGGACGCCGGGCTAAAAGAGCTGCGGGTGCTCCAAACTGCTGATGTTACTGTCGAGTCTGTGCGGAATCTGGTGCGCGGATGGGAATATGAATCGGTTCACATTTGTTCTGTTGTGCCGCTGGCTGCCCAGGAGATTGCCGCAGCTTTCCAAGGGATGCAGGTGGCATTCCTTTCTCCGCAGATGCCTTTGGAGGTGGATTTTTCTCATTACGAGGGTATAGCCACTTTAGGCGCAGACCGCGTTGCCAACGCGCTGGCGGCTGTGCAAGAGGGGGCTGGGGCTGTGGTAGCTGTGGATATGGGCACGGCAACGACATTTGATGTAGTGGTGCAACAGCGGGGAAAATGGCATTTTATGGGTGGGGTTATAGCACCTGGGGTTGCCGCGTTTGCAGATAGTCTGACCGGCCGTACGGCTCTTTTGCCGGTTGCATCTGGAGACTACCGGGGCCCGGTAATTGGAAAGACAACATTGCAGGCGATGTCCTCTGCCGTCTATGTGGGATATCCTGCTATGATAGATGGCGTGCTGGATGAAATTGAACGCGAGCTGGGGCAAAGGATACATGTTGTGCTGACTGGGGGGGACTCAGGTGCGATAGCCCCTCGCATGCGTCGCCGATGCAGACTTGAGCCGATGCTTACCTTGAAGGGGATTGCATGGGCGTTTGGAATGCGTGTATGATGATTTTTTTTGACCATACTTTACTTTTTTGTTGCAAGAAGCCGGGGAACACGCTAGAATGAGTGCACTTAAAACCTGTAACAATCTTATGTCAGACAATATCGAATCCCAGGTAAAAGAAATCATCGCTGCTCAGCTCAGCGTTGATCCCGAAAAGGTGACCACCGATGCTAAGTTCATCGAAGATCTTGGTGCCGACTCCCTTGACACCGTAGAACTCGTGATGGCTTTCGAGGATAAGTTCTCCGTGGAAGTTCCCGACGAGGATGCCGAGAAGCTTAAGTCTGTGGCCGATGTAGTTGCCTACATCGAATCCCACAAGGCCTGATAAGCCCGGTGGCTTTTCAATAAACGGGCGGTTCCTCCCTCATCCGGTGGAGCCGCCCTTGCTTTTCGCGTGAATCAGGAATCCATAGAGTACGCATGGCGGCAGACAAAGGTATTGTATGTGCCGGATCGCCGCATAGACTCTTTTGGTGATACCCGGTTCAACTTCCGGCTTATCACGGAGCCTATGGATGAGACTGGCGTCTGCAGAATCAGGAGCGGTTGGGTGGAGGCTGGCAGACCTCGCATTATCCGGCCTGCAGACATGCGTGGTATAGAGACGGAGGGCTTTGGCTCTTCTGCTGCTCAGTTTTTTGATTGGATGCAAAGGCATGGAGCCCGCCTCCAGGCTTTATTTGAATATGGATTCCGTTTTTGCCGCTCAGAGGTGAGTGAGGAGATGGTGCATGATGTGTGCGCCGATGTGACGGAGCGTGTTGTGCAGGAAGCGCTTCAATCGGGAGACCCGTTCCGGGCCGTCATTTACGGAGTAGAGGATGCATGGGAGGTTTCCCTGCTTGGTTTTATGTTGGAAATGATTCAGAAATCTCATGAAATTAATATATTTGATTTTCGTCGCAGGGGTATTTTGTAACATGATGATGCCGGCAGTTTCGGCAGAGAACTATTCGCTCTGGCCCCGGCGGCCGGAGGAGTTGGAGCAGGCCCGGCGTTTGATGGAGGAACAGAAGGGTGGGGAAGCGGTTCTGCTGCTGCAGCCGTTTCTGACGGATTCCGGGATTGCCGGACGTGAGGCCCGCCAGATTTGCGGGCGCGTGAATGTGCCGCGATACCTTTCCCGTATGCATCCGGGAGCCCGGGTTTATACGGTGCGCAAGGGTGATAATATGGCGCGTATAGCTGCGACTCAGCGTTGCCCCCAGGATGTCATTATGCTGCTTAATGGTATCGTGGAGCCATCGGCGTTACGGGTGGGACAGAAACTGGTGGTGATACCCATGCAGCTCAGGGTGGAAATATATCCTGCGCAGCGAGAACTTGCTGTGTGGGATGGTGAGCAGCTGGTTGCGGATTATCCTATTCTGTCGGTTGATGATATGCCTAAGGCCCGGCAGGTTTCGCAGGTGACCAAGGTGGCGGCTCGTGAAGGTGTGCTGGATGGTCACGCTGTCTTGCCTCGTTCTCCTCAATATCCGGCATCGGACAGAATTATTGTCCTGGAAAATGGTATGGCTATTGTAGCTGAACACGGCGGGCGCGGGCAGGTGCAGTTGCGTATGGAACAGAAGGATTTGAATGAGCTGGCCATGATGCTGAATTGTGGAAATGAGGTCAAGGTGTTGTTTCCGGCTCGCTGAATTATCGTTTATGTGGAAATCTGAATGAATATAGCGCAAATTATGCTTTTCATGAGAGGTCTCATTTGATACAATGCTGCGCGAGTACAGGTAAACTCTGAAAAAAATACGTAATGATCTTAAAACTATGAATACACAATCCACTTGCAAGTCCCAGCCTGAAGGAAATATGATGACCGGTGCCGAAGCACTTGTGCAGAGCCTCGTACGCGAGGGGGTGGATGTTGTGTTTGCCTATCCGGGTGGTGCCAGCATGCCTATTCATCAGGCTCTTAGCCACGAGCCCTCCATTCGCACGATTCTGCCGCGTCATGAGCAGGGTGGAGCATTTGCTGCAGAAGGGTATGGACGTGTAACAGGTAAGGTCGGCGTATGTATGTCCACCTCCGGTCCCGGCGCCACCAATATGATTACGCCTATCGCCGATGCTATGCTGGATTCGGTCCCCATGGTGGCTATCACAGCACAGGTGGGTAGCGGGCTTATCGGTACTTCCGCTTTCCAGGAGACGGATGTCTTTGGCATGACAGCTCCTATTGTGAAACATAGCTACCTGGTAACGGATCTTAATGACATTCCCCGTATTGTGCGGGAGGCTTTCCATGTGGCACGTACCGGGCGCCCTGGTCCTGTAGTGATTGATATTCCCAAGAATTTCCAGGAAGGTAAGTTTGTGCCGGATTTTGATGCTCCTCTGGATCTGCCGGGCTATGCTCCCAAGGTGGAGCTTGATACCAAGTCTCTTGATGATGTGCTGCCGATTCTTCTGGCTGCTAAGCGTCCGGCTATTTATGCCGGCGGTGGTGTGGTGATTTCCAATGCCGCAGAGCAGCTGCGCGAGTTTGCTGAGCGTACTCAGATTCCCGTGGCCACTACGCTGATGGGTATTGGGGCTATGCCTGAATCTCACCCCCTGTCTGTCCGCTGGCTGGGGATGCACGGCGCTGTATATGCTAACAATACAGTGAATGAGGCAGATGTTGTGCTTGCCATCGGTGCACGTTTTGATGACCGCGTGACGGGTGCTGTGCGGACGTTCTGTGAACACGCAAAGATTATTCATATCGATTTTGATGCGGCAGAGCTGAATAAGAATAAGAAGGTTGATTACGCCATCCGCTCCGATGCAGGAGAGTCTCTTTCCTACATGAATTCCAAGTTGGAAGAGATGGGAATTGCTCCTCGTGCCTATGCTGTCTCCAATCGCCCTGAGTGGTTTGGTATTATCGAGAAGTGGAAGGAACAGTATCCTCTCTGCTACGAGAAGAATGAGCGGGAAATCGCACCGCAGCAGGCTATTGAGGAACTGTACAATCAGTTGAAGGATGAAGACGCCATCGTCTGCACAGGCGTGGGCCAGCACCAGATGTTCGCGGCTCAGTTCTACAAGTTTGAGCAGCCTCGCCGCCTTGCGACTTCCGGTGGCCTGGGCTCCATGGGCTATGGCCTTCCTGCCGCTATGGGTGCTCACATGGCTTATCCTGACAAAACTGTGGTGAATATCGACGGCGACGGCTCTTTCCTGATGAATGTGCAGGAGTTGGCGACTATTCGCGTGGAAAAAATGCCCATTAAGTGCATGATTCTGGATAATCAGCACCTGGGAATGGTGGTGCAGTGGGAAGATCTTAAGTATGATTCCAACCGCGCTCAGACCTTCCTGGC
>JAFZGH010000058.1 GCA_017555465.1 Akkermansia sp.
GGCGCCGACCACGCCGCCGATGACAAAGCTCCAGAACAGCACAGAGAACATCACCGTGAGGTCATGCATCTTCACCCGGCTGCCCACAATGCGCGGCTGAAGCACCCAGCCGTCAAACTGGCTCACGCAGCCGAAGATGGCGCTCACGATGAGTACATGACTCACATCATGCCAGGTGAACCAGGCAATCAACACTGCCGGAATCCAGGTACCAATCATACCCAGGTAGGGAATAATCCCCAGCAGGGCAGCGGCGGCAGCAATGGTGATGGCATAGGGCAAGCCCATGATTTTCAGCGCCACAGCCAGAATCACGCCATCGATTACGCTCACGAGCATCTGCCCGCGCACAAAGGAAATGATGTAGTTGTTAATCTCCTGCAGGGTGGCCACCACTTCCTCGCGGAAAGCGGAGCGGCGAATAGGCAGCACCGTGTGCCAGTTCTGCGCAATACTGGTACTTTCCAGCAGGAAATAAAAGAGGAACACGGGCACCATCACCGTGCCGACCAGAGCCATGGTCACACCCGAAAGCGCCCGGGAACCCGCCGTCAGCCACGCCATGAGTGTCTCTGTGAGGTAGGACGAATTGAAGCTGAGAATCGCCTTCAACTTCCCTTCATAAGTTGTTTCCTGGGAAAGGTTCTCATAATCCTCTACCGGCAATTCAGCCGCACGCGCATCCTTGAGCGTCTTACTGTAAAGCATATCCACCCCCTGCTGCAGCAGGCGGTTTTCGGCCATCTGGGTCTTGCCACCCTCTACCACGCTTTCCAGAATCTGCTCACGCTTGGAAACCAGATCACCCGTCTGCTGCACCAGCGGCGGCACAATCGTCCACCCCAGCGCCACCAGAGCCGCCCCCGCCAGCAGCATGACCGATACCACCGCCCACAGGCGCTTCGTGATGCGGCGCTGAACCAGAGCCACACAGGGAGAAAGAAGATAGGCCAGGAATCCGGCAATCACCACCGGCAGCAGCACGGGTTCCAGCGCCACAAAAAGGCTGCCCACGCCGAACAACAAGCCACAAACCAGCGCCACCACAACCAGCAGAGCCAGCCCGGTAAGCGCCGCCCAGCACACCTTGCGCTGGAACAAGGAAGGAACGTCCTTATCCTGAATCTTCATGGCGTCATCATACACTCATCTCGCTTCAGCGTCAACGCCAAAAGAACGCAGCACCCTCACAATCCAGCAGAACGAGAACAGCAGCACAACACCACAGGCACAGGCACAGGCAGGATACGCCCAACCGCCGCACACAAGGAAAGCCGCCGCATCCAGCGCCAGCATCAGCCCAATCGCCAGTTTATCTTTCTTCTGCCCCGGCCGCCACTTCAACACACGGAAAATCCCCAGCAGCAGCGCTGGCACTGCCAGCGACACAAGCGCAGGAAACAGCGTTTTCTCCAGCAGGAACTCATCTCTCCTCCGGTCATACATCTGCCAGTCGTGTTCACTTTCTTCAATGCCGTGTACAGGAAAAATCCTGTTCCCCCGCTGCACACCGCGCACGACCAGTTCACGGCCATTCTCCACCATGGTACAGGTAATGGTGCGGGAAGGATTACCCACCAGCTCCATCTTCAATTCCCAGTCATCACCCTCTACTTCACGGGCATGGGGACGCCAGCTTTCCGGCAAGTTCACAAGCTCCACATGTAATTTAGTCGGAAGCGCCCCATACTCCAAGTCATCATCAGAGAAACGCAACTCAAAAGCCCCCATGCGCACGCACTGGGCAAAGGCCGTTCTTGAGCGTAGGGGCGCACCCCGGTAATCATCGTAATCCCAGCTGCGGCGTGCGTCGTTCCACGCCCCGGTTTCGGTCTGCATGCTCAGCCGCAAAGCCTGGCAGCGCACGCCGATATCCCGCAACTCCAGCCACTCATCCGTATACGCCCTGGCTTTAAGCTGCACCCGGCAGCCTTCGTAAGCAGGATTTACGACATCTGCCGATACCGGAACGTATGGCGGTTCTGATTTTCCCTCCAGGTAGTGCACCAGCAGAGCCCCGGTGCAGCCGGACATCAGAAGCACCCAGAATGCCAGAAATGCAGCCACCACTATCCTCATAACAACTGAGCCGCCAGTTCCTCCATGGTTTCACACACCGGGGCAGGCCACGCGCGCAGCGCGGCGGGATCTGCCGCATAGCCCCAGCCCACCAGCACCAGACCGGTACCGGCATTTTCCGCGCAGCGGGCATCGAACAGGGAATCCCCCACCAGCGTGACTTCTGCCGGGGAAACACCCCATTTCTCCGCAATGTGATGCATGGAAGCCGGGTTCGGCTTGCGGGGGAACGCCGGGGTATAGCCCAGCACCACATCAAAGGAAACAGACGGGAACAGATGCCGCACCATGGGCTCTGTGACCTCATGCGGCTTATTGGAAAGCACCGCCAGGCGCGCCCCGGCAGCAGCCAGTTTTTCCAGCAGGGCAGTCATACCCTCGTAAGCACGGGTATACTCCTCACCACACCAGCAGTGGGGGTATTCCCGGCGGAAAGCAGCATGCACCGCCTCCAGCTGCTCAGGCGGCGCCTCTGCCGAGCCGGCGTAGCCAATAGCCTGCGCGCAGAGATTCGCAGCCCCACGCCCAATCATGCTACGCACGGCCTCCTGCGGGTGGACCGGATACCCACAGGCAGATAAAGCACGGTTGATTCCCGCCGCTATTCCGGGCAGGGAATCAACCAGTGTGCCGTCCAGGTCAAAGACGAGGTAAGGTTTCATCAGCGGGCAAAACCGCGCTGGGAGGCGCGCAGGAAGTCCACAAGGTACTTGATGTGCGGATTGCTGCCGTACTTCTCATCCCCAAGCACCTCGGCAAACTTATCCTCCATCTTA
>JAFZGH010000059.1 GCA_017555465.1 Akkermansia sp.
ACCGGAGGCCCAGGTTTCATCCTTGTCCTTACCCGGCAGCTTCAGGTCAATATTTCCCACGCTGTCACGCGCTACTCCAGCCCTGGATTCGTAAGGGAACGGCATGCGGTGCCATTCGCGGCCTTCATCGAAATTCCAGTGGTGAACCAGCGCAGCAAAATCATCATCGGCGGCAGACAGGGGCAGACTGCACGCAACCAGGAAACAGGGGAACAAACGCTTCATCTTTTTCTTATATGAATTGGATTGTAATTAATAAGCCGCTGCTCAGCCATGTCTGGCCTGCAGCATGATATCTCCGTGTTTGAACCGGAGCTTCACAATCGTACTGATTTTAGCAGAATTACCAGTGAATTCAAATCTATTCCTCTGGTTCAAGCAAGAAAAAGGCACTGATTACCAGCGCAGCTTGGCCCGCAGGCGGGCGGCATAGTCACTGCCGGGCAGGTTCAGCAGACGCAGCGGCAGCGGAGCCTTGCTGACCCTCAGGGTCTCATTCAGTGAAATAGGATAGGTGTTGCGGCCATCCAGCGAGAAAATAAGCGATTCGCCGGCGCGGCCGCGGCGTTCGCGCGGGCGCAGCGTGATTTCCACCGCATCAGGCAGCACGATGGGACGGCTGGTGAGGCTGTGCGGGCAGATGGGGGTCAGGCAAGTCACACCAGCCGTCGGCCACATGAGCGGGCCTCCGGCCGACATGGAATAAGCCGTTGACCCGGTGGGGGTAGCCACCAGAATACCGTCTGCGTGGTAACGGTTGAGCAGTCTGCCATCCAGCTCCACATCCACATCAATCATCTTGCCTGTCTGCGCACGCGTCAGTGAAAGTTCGTTGAGCGCATAGAAACGCCTTTCGGCTTCCTGCCCTGCGGCATCAAACTTGCGCACTTCGAGCATGGAACGCTCGTCCACCTCGTAGCTTCCCTCTGCGAGAGCCTGCACGAGCAGCTCGATTTCCTCGCGCCCGCATGCACTGAGGAAACCCAGGTGGCCCATGTTGATACCACCGATAATGGCTCCGCTGCTGCTGGCGCTCAATGCTGAGGATAGAATCGTGCCATCACCCCCAAGGCAGAGAATGAGCTCGGGCTTACCCAGCACGGGGTCATTCTCCGTATTGCGCCCCATCTCGTAGGCATTCAGCCCGGCGGCGGCGCAGGCGTCCATCAGCTGCTGCAGCGCCATCAGACACGCAGCCGTGCGTGTGGGCGAAAAGATACCGATGGATGCAGGAGGATTCACGATAGAAAATCAGCGTTGTTCGCGGACAATCTCTGTACCAATACCCTCAGGGGTAAAGATTTCGAGCAGAAGCGTATGGCGCAGGCGGCCATCAATGAAGTGCACCTTGCGCACGCCGGCGTTCAGCGCATCCACCGCGCTCTTCACCTTGGGAATCATGCCGCCGGAAATCACCCCCTGCTCAATAAGCTCAAAGGCTTCCTTGCGGTTGATACTCTGGATGATGGTGCTGGGATCCTTCGGGTCGTTCATCAGGCCGGGTACATCCGAAATGTATACCAGCTTCACCGGTTTGAGCTCGCGGGCAAGGGCAGCA
>JAFZGH010000060.1 GCA_017555465.1 Akkermansia sp.
AAATCTTCAGAGTCTGTGGCGGAAATCCTCGGAAGGTAGCAGGCTGGAAATAAAGGCCACCAGAAGTTCGATGCTGCTCTGCACGTCCCGCATATCGGCGGTTTCCACCGGGCTATGCATATAGCGAAGCGGTAGGGAGAAGCAGGTGGCGGGCACGCCGCTGCGGGAGCGGTACACCTGGTCGGTGTTGGTTCCGGTGGAACGGCCTGTGGTTTCGCGCTGCATGGGGATGCCATGCTCGTCTGCAAGCAGTTCGATGCGTGCATTGAGGTTCGGGTGGCATACGGGGCCGTAGCTCAGGCAGCCGCCGGCGCCCAGGCGCACGTCTCCATAGCGCCCTTTATCCAGGCCGGGGGAGTCGGTGGCGTGGGTGACATCCAGGCAGATGGCGGCATCCGGCTGCAGATGGAAGGCCAGCATGCCGGCGCCCACGCAGCCGATTTCTTCTTGCACGGTGTTGGCAAAGATGATGTTCCAGGCGGGTTTGATGCCTTTTTCCGCCAGGGTGCGGGCAACCTCGGCCAGAATGAAGCCGCACAGGCGGTCATCCAGCGCGCGGCAGACCAGGCGGTTGCCTTCGTTGAGGAGCAGCGGGCCATCGCAGTACACGCCCACGCTGCCCACACGCAGGCCGAGCGCTTCCACTTCTTCGCGTGAATCGCAGCCGAAGTCTACATACAGCTCGTGCAGCTTGGGGGCTTTTTCATCTGCTGCGCCGCCGCGCAGGTGGATGGCCGTGTTGCCGGTGATGCCGGTGACCTCGCCATCTGTCCCGATGAAGCGGATGCGGCGTCCGCGAGCGATGGCGACATCACTGCCGCCTACGCGTTCTACGCGGGCGAAGCCGTTGTCATCAATGTAGCGGATGGAGAAGCCGATTTCGTCCGCGTGGGCATCGAGCATGAGGGTGGGGGCGTTTTCCCCCGCTGCGGCCCGCAGCAGGGCCCAGGTGGAACCGTAGGCATCGCACTGCACCTCATCGGTGTACGGTTTGATATAGGCGGCCCAGAGGCGCTGGGCATCCATTTCCAGCCCGGTGGGTGCGGGTGTTTCAAGGTATTCGCTCAGGAATTCAGCAGATTGTTCGTTCATGGTGGAAAGAAAAACACCGGTGCAGAGGCACCGGTGTTGAGTGAGGGGTGTAGTGTTTACATATTGGCGTAGCCGATATCGCTGCGGCGCTGTGAGCCTGCGAAATCGACCTTGGCAGCCTCGGCGTGGGCGGCGGTGCGGGCGGCATCCAGCGTATCGCCCTGGGCGACGATGGCCAGCACGCGGCCACCGGCGGTTACCCAGCCTTCGGGGGTGAGCTTAGTGCCGCAGTGGAATACGCGGGCTGCGCAGTCTTCCAGGCCGGAGATGAGGTCGCCGCTGTGGGAGGTGGCAGGGTAGCCTGCGCTGGCCAGGATGCAGCAGATGCTCCAGCCTTCGCTGAAGGAGATGAGTTCGGGGGTGAACTCGCCCTTGGCGCCGTTGAGGCAGAAGGTGGCCAGGTCGCCCTGCAGCAGGGGCATGACGGCTTCGCATTCCGGGTCACCGAAGCGGCAGTTGTATTCAATCACCTTGGGACCCTGCGGGGTGAGCATGAGCCCGAAGTACAGGAATCCGCGGTAGGGCAGGCCATCGGCCTGCAGGCCACGTACGGTGGGGGCTACGATGGTTTCCTCAATGGTCTTGATGAGTTCCGGTGAGGCCAGTTGGCGGGAGGCGACGGCGCCCATGCCGCCGGTATTGGGGCCGGCATCACCCACTTCCAGGCGTTTGTAGTCGCGGGCGGGGCAGAGGATGAGGTATTTATCGTCGCAGATGGCGCCGAAGATGGAGATTTCCGGGCCGGTGAGGAATTCCTCGACCAGCAGGCGGCCGGCGCCGAAACGCTTCTGGATGAAGACCTCGTTGAGGAATTCCTCGGCGCTGGCGGCATCGGGGCACACGGCCACGCCCTTGCCGGCGGCCAGGCCGTCGAATTTGAGCACGGTGGGGTACTGGCCGTTGATGGCAGAGATGGCTTCATCGTAGCTTTCTACGGCGGTGGCCATGCCGGTGGGGATGTTGTGGCGCAGGAGGAAGTTCTTGGCGAATTCCTTGGAGGCCTCAAGCTGGGCGCTTTCTTTCTGCGGGCCCCAGCAGGGGATGCCGACGGCGGCGCAGCGGTTGGCCAGGCCATCTTCCTTGACCAGGTAGCTTTCTTCACCGGCTACGCAGAGGTCGATGTTGTTATCCACCATCCACTGGATGAGAGCATCGAAGCTGTCTGCCTCAATACGGGTGGCGGTGCGGCAGATGGCATCGCTACCGGGGAAAGTGAAGAGTTCGGGCTTGCACGGGCTGGCGGCCAGGGTCTCTACCAGAGCCTGCTCGCGCCCACCTTTTCCGATGACGGCGATTTTCATATGATGGAATGAGGAAGGTTGATGGATGAAAGTGGACAATCCGCCGGGTCAGCGGCGGCGTTTGCGGAGAGCCAGTCGCGGATTCTTGCCACGCACCGTGCGCTTCTTGAAGCGGGAGGTGGAGGCCAGGCCGTTGCGGCGGGAGAAGTTGCGGTGGCTGCGGCTGCGGTAGCGGTGTGTGGGGCGCAGGCCATCCACGGGGAGTCTGGCAACCATTTCCTTGGGGATGTGGATGCTGTTTTTGGTGCCATCCAGCTCTGCCTTGAGGTAGGTTTCCTGGGTGCAGCTTTCGATGGCTACGGGCATGCCGCGGTGCACGCGTCCGAAGAGGTCGACGATGTCGTCGCTCTTCATGCGGATACAGCCGTAGGAGGCTGGCTGCCCGATGTAGCGTTCTTCCGGGGTTCCGTGAATGTAGATGCGGCGGCGGTGGGTGGAGTGATTGTTCTGCTCCATGCCTGCGAGTTGGATGACGCGGGTGACAACGGGGTCACGCCCGGCAGCATCAACATCGACCACTTCACCCGTGGGTTTGCAGCCTTTGAAGACCATACCGGTGGGTTGGCCATCGCCGTTTTTCTGGGAGATGGCGTGCAGGCCCAGCGGGGTCTGGTGACTGCCGTTCTTGTTGCCGATGCCGAATTTAGATGAGCTGATGCTGTAGTCCTTGACTTTTTTGCCAGCTTTGAAAACGGTGAGTTTCTGGTCGCTGAGGGTGACGGCAACGCCATCGCGCACCACCACCTGCGGCGGGATGTCCTCGGCATACAGCTTCTTGCCCTGCCGGAAAGCGGAGCACGAAGTCAGCGCTGCGGATAACAGGCAGAGGACGGTAAATGCTGTGAGGTGTTTCTGCATGACTGGTAGTCGGGGCTTATGCTGCCAGGGCTGCCTTGCGCTTCTGCAGCATGCCGTCAATCAGGCGGGCAATGGATGCAAAGCTGGTGTAGAAGAATCCGAGGAACGGAGTCATGAGCACGAAGGTGAGATAATCGCCGTGCGAGAAGTTGATATATTCCACGATGCCGAAGAAAATGGCAAAGCAGAGTTCCAGCGCCGGTACGAGTACGGACTTGATGGCCTTGTATCCCTTGGCGCGTTTTTCAATGGAGAGGGCGCCCTGGTTGGATTCGCCGAACTTGGGTGTGCGGACGAACTCGCTCTGCTGGCCGCACATGGCTTCGATGACGGCTTTGGCATTGTTGACCGCCATGCCGACACCCAGTGCCAGGAGCGGAATCATGAGCGGGAATACCATGTACCAGCGGCGCGGACGCACAATCACTTCTGCCACAATGTAGAACAGGCAGACGGAGACGGTGGCGAAGAAGAAAAGGGTGAAGGTGAGAAGCATCATCTGCCACTGGTCCCAGGCCCAGTCGCCAGTGGGAGCCACGATGCCTGTGCACACCGGCATCACCAGGAAGCAGAGCAGGATGAGAACCAGGTAGGAGTAATTGCAGGTGAGGTGGGTGGTGGCTTCCATCTTGGCTTTGAGCGGGGCGTTGGAACGCCAGATGGTGAAGAGCATTTTACGGCAGACCTGGATGCAGCCCTTGGTCCAGCGGTGCTGCTGGGCTTTGAAACCGTCCATGTCAACGGGAAGTTCAGCAGGTGTTTCGTAGTCGTTGAGGTAGACGAAGCGCCAGCCTTTCATCTGGGCGCGGTAGGAGAGGTCCATATCCTCGGTGATGGTATCGTGCTCCCAGCCACCGGCATCGATGATGGTGCTCTTGCGCCACATGCCGGCGGTGCCGTTAAAGGTGAAGAAACGCCCGGAGCGGTTGCGGCAGGTCTGTTCCAGTGCAAAGTGACCGTCCAGGAAAATGCTCTGCAGGCGGGTCAGGAGGTTGTAGTTGCGGTTGATGTGCGCCCAGCGGGTCTGCACTACGCCAATCTGCGGGTCGGTGAAATAGGGGACGCAGACTTTCAGGATGTCCGGTTCGGGGCGGAAATCGGCATCCAGAATCAGCAGGAATTCACCTTTGGCTACAGCGTCTGCGGCTTCCAGTGCGCCGGCTTTGAAGCCGGTGCGGTCGGTGCGGTGCAGGCACACGATGTCGAAACCCTGGGCTCGGTAGTATTCTACCTGTTGCTGGCAGAGCTCGTAGGTGTCATCCGTGGAATCGTCCAGAATCTGGATTTCCAGCTTGTCCTTGGGGTAGTCAATGGCAGTTACTTTCTGAAGCAGCCCTTCCACCACGAATTTTTCGTTGAACATGGGCAGCTGGATGGTGACCATGGGCCATTCATCCCACTGGGCCTTGGGCTGGGGGATGTGCTTGCGGTGCCGGATGTAGAGCAGCACCATGAGCAGGCGGTGGCATCCATAGCCGGATAAGCCGATGAGGACCAGAAAGTATGCAACAAGCCAGATGAGGTTGAACCAGTATTGGGAGGATTCCATATGGAAAGCGTATGAAGGGTGATACAGGTGCGCCCGCGAGCACGGCTGCGCGTTCAGTCATTTTTGCGTCAGCACGCATGCAGGTGCTTGACGCGGGGCGATAGTAATGTAAACTGGGTATCGAGTCAAGTCTAAATTAACACCCTTTGCTACGATGAAAAAGTATCCATGGTTCACTCTGCCTTTTGCTTTTGCGCTGTGCTTGTTCCCGGCGCTGGCTCAGGAATTGTCTGATTACGGCGAAGAGGTGCTCGCGGTTGATGGAATGCCGGAAGGGGGAATAGTGCTGCCAGACGCGCCGCGGCGTCCGGGGGAGGTGCCTGCTATGTTCCGCGATGATGAATTGCTGGACGATTCCCACTCCAACCAGGAGCTGGGGATTAATGTGTACACGGCGCCATCCATCAGTAAGATTTTTGCCCAGCTGGATCATCTGCCGGCCATCCCCGAAGAATATGTGCTGCGTAACCGCCGGGAGAATCTGCCGCTGGATGCCGGCAAGCTGGCTCTGGAAATGGGGTATCTCATGGCAGATGGCTTCATCGCGGTGCGCAGTGGCCACATGAATGATATCAAGCCGATTGCGCTGGACCTGACCCGCTATGGCAAGGCAATGGGCGTGGGGGATAAGATGAATGTGTACTCTGCCGGCTTGCTGGAACATGCGGAAAAAGGACAGTTGAATGAGTTTAAGCGCATTCTGGCATCTGCCCAGGGGGCTGTGAATGAGGAATTGACTGCTCTGCGCGACCCGGATTTGTCCCACCTGCTGGCATTGGGCGGCTGGGTACGTGCGCTGGAAGCATCTGCTGCAGCTATTGAAACCAGATTTGATGCAGGGCAGGCGCTGGTGGTGTTCTACCCGGATGCCCCTGCCTATTTCAGTGAGATTCTGCTGGGCGTGAGTCCCCGTACGGCCAAGCGGCTGAATGTGCCGGCGCTCAGTGAGCTGCTGCAGAATCTGGTGGAGGTCATGAGCCTGCCGGAGGGGGAGAGCCCCACTTGTGAACGGGTGCGTGCCGTAAAGGAGATTACCGGCCGTATTTCGACCCTTATTGTAGGTGCGGGTTATGAGCACTGAGGCACAGACTTTGCCAGTGTATGCTCCGCTGGAGCTGCGTCTGGTGATGTCCGGGGTGCAGGCGATGCGCCGGCCACGCCCGGTGTACCGGTCGCTTTTCCGTATCAGTATTTGTAATATGGGGCCCTGCGCGGTGCGTCTGCATGGCCGCAAATGGACGCTGCGCGAGCGCAATGGCAATACCCGGATTGTGGAAGCAGCAGGTATTTTTAATGAAACGCCTGTGTTGATGCCTGGTGCTGTGTTTTCCTGCAGCGGTACGCAGGAATTCGAGACACCGCCTGTGGCGATGGAGTTGCGTTTGTTTGGCGCTGATGAGTCGGGGATTCCGTTTATATCGGAGCCGCTGCGTTTTCCCCGCAGTTGTTTCCAGTATAAGTAGCGGGTGAGGCCAGGAGCCGTTGCATTTCTGCAATGCTGGTGCAGCGGCGCAGGGCGTATTCCTGCTCCGGGGAGAAGTCCGGGTAGCAGAAGGCCAGGTATTTTTTCATGCGGTTGCAGTGGCCTTTCTCGGTGCGCTGGTGAAGGAAGACCCGCCCGGTTTCTTCGATGAGGATGGCGTAATATTGCTGCATTTCATCGGGCGTGGGGGCAGGACCACCCCGCAGCTGGCGGAAGAGATAGGGGTTGCGCACGGCTCCGCGTCCCAGCATGAGCCCCGCGGCCCCGGTGAATTGCAGGCAGTGGTGAGCTTGCTCAGGGGTGTTGATATCCCCATTGGCCAGTACCGGGCATGCGAGATGCTGCACAGCGCTCCGGATGTAGGAGAAATCGGGTGAGCCGCCGTAGAGCTGTTTGCGCGTCCGGGCATGAATTCCTGTTTCATCGGGAGTGGCTGCTGCCAGACAATCAAGAATGCGGGGGAAATCTGCCGCTGCGTCTTCCCACCCCAGCCGGCACTTGACGCTGAATTGCCCCGCTGGTATATGAGCGCGCAGCTGCAGCAGGATGTCGGCAAAACGGGAAAAATCCCGCAGGAGTCCGGCGCCGGCTCCGTGGCGGTTCACCAGTGGAGACGGGCAGCCTGCATTCAGGTTAATGCCGGCTACGCCCGGGCGGGCCAGCAGCATGGCGGCATCCCGCAGCAACGCGGGGGCTTCGCTGCCTGCCAGCTGTGCCAGTACGGGAACGCCGGTTTCGTTTTCATCAATGCAGCGCAGATTGTGTTCGGCCAGGGCACAGGTGGTGGGTGTGCTGCGAAAATAGGCGGTGATGAATACATCCGGCAGAGAACCGATGCGGTGCAGGGTACGCATGAATGCCAGATCGGTGACATCCTGCATGGGGGCCAGTGCCAGTTTCATGCGCCCATGCTACCATGTGTCCTGCATCTTGGCAAGTGGTCTGTACGTGAAATTATTGAACTGCTAGCTGAATGAGCTTGACAAAAGTTCTGTATGCGTGCATAAATGCCGTACACTAGTCTCACAATTTTATATATGAAACGCCGTATCATCATGCTTGCCTCGCTGGCATTGGTTGTCGCCTCTTGCATCAATACGCCCGATGAACTGGCTCAGATGGCAACAGGATATGCCTTTGCCCGCCCCAAGAATAAGATGAATGTGACGGAATCGGTGAGTGTGGGGCAGTGGGATGTCCCTGCCGGACTGGAGGGCCCGCGCCGTATTGTGATTGATACGGAGTTGCAGCAGGCTCATTATTATATTGCAGGGCGTCGTGTGGGTTGGAGCACGATTTCCTCCGGCAAGGCAGGTAAGGATACACCCAAGGGGGTATTCCCTATTCTTGCCAAGGATGCTGACCATACATCCTCGACATACGGCAGCATTGTGGATGCTGACGGTAATACGCTGATCCGTGATTACACCAAGGGAGAACCGATTCCTCCCGGTGGTATTTACAAGGGTGCTCCTATGACGAATGGTATGCAGCTGACCTGGGGCGGCATCTGGATGCATGAGGGAATTGTGACCTCTGCGCCGGAAAGTCATGGCTGCATCCGCCTGCCTAAGCGCATGGCCAAGATTTTCTTTGATAACACCCCGGTGGGAACCCCGGTAGAAATTAAGTGATATGGAATGCGTTGTGAAAAATGCTATTCTGAGCGTCGTGGGTGCGGCCTCTCTGTTGCTGGTGGCTTGCCAGCAGCAGCAACAACAACAGAACCACGCGCTTACTCCAGTGTGCACAAATGCCCAGACTCCTTATGAGCGTTTTGTTTCCGGTTCCAGAAAGTACCCCACGGTCATGGAGGTGTACATGGATGATGCGCTCCTCAAGCAGGCAGATAAGAAAAGCCAGGTGGTTATCAGTCTCAGCCAGCAACGTGGCCGTTTGTATGTGGAAGGCAAGGTGGCGGCGGATTGGCCTGTTTCCACCGGGGCAGATACGCATCCCACTCCTGCCGGTAGGTTCCGTGTGCGTTATAAGTCAAAGGAATATGCCTCTAATCGCTACGGCAAGATGTATGATGCTGAAGGAAAGTGCATTGATGGCAATGCAGATGCCTTTACCCAGCAGATTCCCGAAGGCGGGCGTTTTGAAGGTTCTCCTATGCCGAACTGGATGCGCCTGACTGCCGATGGTATCGGTATGCACACGGGTAAGGTGAAGGCCGGCCGCCGCCTTTCGCATGGGTGTATCCGCCTGCCTCATGTGATTTCTACCATGCTTTTTGATATTGTGGAGTATGGTACCCGGGTGATTATTTATGAGGATATTGAGCCCGATTATCCCGTGGCGGAGATTGTGGCTCGCCGTGAGATTTCAGCTGCGGAATCGGCCGCTGCGGCAGAGCCCGAGGGCGAACTGTAACGGATTGGGCTTGCTCCTGCTGGTGTTTCCGTGTAAAGTAGGGGCATGCTGAACAGGGATTTGCTTGAGCGCTGCAGTAATGCAGCAGGTGTTTCCGGATTTGAGGGGGATGTACGTGCTCTCATTGCCGGAGAGTTGCAGGAGTGTTGTGATATTACCGAAACTGTGGCCGGTAATCTGGTGTGCCAGATGAAAGGTGCTGCAGAGGGTCCGGTGGTGGCGCTGCTGGCCCACATGGATGAAATCGGTTTCATGGTGCAGGGGATTACCCCGGATGGCTTTCTGCTGATTGTGCCGCTGGGCGGCTGGTGGAACCACACGCTGCCCAGTCAGCGTGTGCTGGTACACACGCGCGATGGCCGCCGTATTCCCGGGCAGATTGGTACGCGCCCGCCGCATCTGCTGCCGGAAGGTCAGAGAAAGCAGGTGATGGATACAGAATCACTTTTTATTGATATCGGCGCTTCCTGCGCCGAGGAAGTGTCGGCCTGCGGTATACGCATCGGCTGCGCGGTGACGCCGGATGTGGCGCTGCAGCCGCTGGAGATTCCCCACCGCTGGATGGGGAAGGCATTTGATAACCGTGTCGGTGTGTATTGCATGATTGAGGTGATGCGCCGCCTGGCCGGGGAGCAGTTGGATTGCACTCTGCAGGCTATCGGCACAGTGCAGGAGGAAGTGGGCACCCGCGGAGCCCGCGCCTTGGAGCAGACACCTGATCTGGCCATTGTGCTGGAAGGCCCGCCTGCAGATGATACCTTCGGCCAGAGCGGCATCTGCCGCCAGGGAGTGCTGGGGCAGGGCGTGCAGGTTCGTTTGTTTGACCCGACCAATATCACTCCCCCTGCGCTGGCTGATACGGTGCTGGAGCTGGCGGAGCGCGAAGGCATTGCCTGTCAGCCCACGGTGCGCCGTACGGGCGGTACGGATGCCGCGGCCAGCTATCCGCACTGGTATGGCTGCCCGTCTATTGTCTTCGGGGTGCCGGTGCGCTATATCCACTCGCACAACGGGATTCTGGATGACCGCGACCTGGAGGCCTGCATTGAACTGACCTGTGCGCTGATTCGCAACGTGAGCCGATGAACGCTCCTTCCAACAGAGAGGAATGGGTGGATTGCGCCCGCACCTTGGCCATGTTCTTCATCATCTGGCTGCATGCTGCTGCGGCCCCGGTGTGGACGGGTAAGGTCGTGGGCGGTGCCATTGCGCTCTTCTTCTTGCTCGCGGGGTATTTTCTCCCTGTGTCGGCGGGGGCGGTGCTGCGCCGCACCGGGCGGCTGGCGCTGGCTTGGGCAGCGTGGTCTCTGGTCAGTGTGGTGTTCCTGCTGGTGGTAAAGCCCTATGTGGATATTGAATGGCAGCGTGTGGTGGGCTGGCAGGTGGCGGCATATAATACACCCTTGTGGTTTTTGAAGACCCTGGTGGCCTATCAGCTGGTGGCTGCAGGGCTGCTGGCGCTTCGCCTGCTGCCGCGCTATGCCTGGGTGCTGGTGGTGTTTCTGGCGTTGTGCAGTTATACGACTGCGCCCTCGCAGCACTTGAGCGTGCGCTTTGATTATATGTGGATTTTTCTGCTGGGATTTGCTGCCAAGGCCGCGCCGCTGGCAACGGTTCGCGTGTACATGGAGAAAAACTGGTGGATTCTGGCGCTGGTGGTGCTGGGGGTGTTCCTGCAGCCGGAGGTGCTGGAGGAGTATGCTGATTTTGCAGATGTCTCGTGGCGTCACTGCAACTTGCCGTTGTGGAATCTGGCCTTCATGGCTGCGTTTCTGCTGGTGAGTGTGCTGCTTGTCCGGGTTTTGCCGCGGGTGGCCGGGGGGCTGGCAATCTGCGGGCGGTGGATGCTGTTTATCTATGCTGGGCATTCGTATCTGCTGGCGCCGCTGTACCAGTGGAAGGAATTGCGGTGGGGCTGGAATATCTGGGTGCCGCTGCTGGTCCTGCCGCTGCTTGTGCTGCTGGCTGCGGGACTTTCGCGTGTGCTGCCCCGCACCATGGCGGTGCTGCAGGCAAAGGCGTGGCGGTGAATACTATTGACCCGTGTGGCAAAACAGGCTATTATAAGGCCGCATGTACGAGCAACTCTATTCCCGTATTCAGCAGTGCAGCACAATTGCTGTGACCTCCCATTTCCGGCCGGATGGTGATGCCATCGGTTCTACCCTGGCGCTGGGGCTGGTGCTGCAGAGCCTGGGCAAGAAGGTGTATATGTGGAATGAGGACGGGGTGCCCGCCCGCTATGCGTTTCTGGGGGGAGCGGAGCTGATTCAGCCGTTGCCGGATGCTGTGCCGGCGGATGTGGAGATGCTGATTTGTGTGGATACGGGTGACTGGAAACGCCTGGGTGACCGCACGCAGCAGCTGCTGGCAGATTTTCCGCTGATTGTGAATATTGACCACCACGGCACGAATACGCGCTATGGCCATATGCAGATTATTGAGCCGGAAACGGCAGCCTGCGCTTATGTGCTGTTCAATATGCTGAAGGCCTGGGGGGTGAAGCTGTCGAAAGCGATGGCTGATGCTCTCTATGTGGGAATCAGCACGGATACGGGCTCATTCCAGTACGGCAGCACAACGCCGGGGGTGATGCACGCTGCCGGTGAGTTGCTGACCGCCGGAGTGGATGTGGCGGATGTGAACCGACGCGTGTACCAGGAGGTGCCGTATACCTCGCTTCTGATGCAGCGCGAGGTGCTGAACCACATGGTGGTGGAGGCTGCCGGTCAGCTGGCGCATTACTCTATGCCTGCCGGTCGCAAGGCGGAGCTGGGGGTGACGCTGGAGGATACCAAGGACCTGGTGGATGTGGTGCGCGTGTTGCAGGGGGTGCGCGTGGCGGTTATTTTTGAGGATCTGGAGGATGGACGCATACGTATGTCGCTGCGTAGTAAGGACCCGGCCATCAGCGTGGCGGCGATTGCAGCGCAGTTCGGCGGCGGCGGGCATGCTATGGCTTCCGGTATCCGCATGCGTGGTGAGTTGGCTGCTTGCCGCGAGCAGGTGCTCAACGCTATCAGAAAGGAGCTGGCGGTATGAGTGAGGTGGAACAACCCAGCGGGGTGCTGCTGGTGGATAAGGACCCGGGCTTTACTTCGCACAATGCAGTGGCGCTCTGCCGCCGTATTCTGCAGACGAAGAAGGTGGGCCACTGCGGCACGCTGGATCCCATGGCCACGGGCATGCTGATTGTGGTGATTGGTAAGGCCACAAAGATGCAGGATTTGCTGATGTGCGAGGATAAAGTGTACACGGCCACCATGAAGCTGGGGGTGGAGACCAACAGTCAGGATGCCGATGGCGAGGTGGTGGCGGTGAAGCCGACAGAAGGTATAACCGAGGATGCAATCCGCGCGGCGTTTGAGTATTACCACGGTGAGTTTGACCAGGTGCCGCCTATGTATTCGGCGGTGAAGATTAATGGTGTGCCATGCTACAAGCTGGCGCGCAAGGGCAAGGAGGTGGAACGCAAGGCTCGTCATGTGGCGGTGCTGGATTATGAGATTATCCGGATTGACCTGGCGGCCGCCGAAGTGGATTTCCGCGTGCACTGCACCAAGGGGTTCTATGTGCGCACCTACGCGCACGATATCGGGCAGCTACTGGGCTGTGGCGCGCATCTGACGGCGCTGCGCCGTATACGCAGCGGGCATTTTGATATTGCAGAGGCGGTGGATGTGCCGACGCTTAAGGCCGCCAGTCGTGAGGAGTTACTGGCGCGTCTGCTGCCGGTGGAAAAGGTGCTTGCTGACCGGGTGTGATGAGGATTGTGCATTCCATGCATGAACTGGCTGCCCTGAACCAGAGGGTTCATTGGGCGCTCGGCTTCTTTGACGGGGTGCACCGCGGACACCGGCGTGTGATTGAGTCCGCAGCCACGCCGGGCGCGCTGCGCGGTGTGCTGACCTTTGCGGAGCATCCGCTGGCGCTTCTGGCGCCGGAGAAACAGCCCCGGTTGATTACGCCGCTGGCGGGGCAGAAGCGGGCGCTGCTGGAGTCTCTGGGGGTGGATGTGCTCCTGGAATTGCCTTTTACCCGGGAACTGGCGGCGCTGGAGCCGCGGGCTTTTCTGGATGCGCTGCGGGAGAATTGCCCCATGGCGGGTATTTCCGTGGGGCGCAACTGGCGTTTTGGCCGTGGTGGTGCCGGGGATGCTGCTTTTGTGGAGGCGAATTGCGCGGAACACGGCTTGAATGCCTGTGTGCAGGATATGGCAGAACTGGAGGGAGAGAATATTTGCTCCACCCGCATACGCGAGTTGCTGCAGGCGGGGGATTTACTGCGGGCGGAGGCGATGCTCGGGCATGCGTTCAGTGTGGCCGGAGTGGTGGAGCCGGGACAGCGGCTTGCCCGCCAGCTGGGATTTCCCACGGCAAATATCACGGTGCATCCGCAGGCGGTGCTGCCGCCCGCCGGGGTGTATGAGGTTTCGGTCTCTGTGGAGGGGACAACCTGCCGCGGTATTGCGAATTTGGGGCTGCGCCCCACGATTGAGGAGGCGCAGAAGGTGGTGCGGCTGGAGACTCACCTGCTCGACTGGCAGGGGGATTTGTATGGCCGCTGCCTGCAGGTGGAACTGCGGCGTTTCCTGCGCCCGGAGCGCCGGTTCGCTTCGGTGGAGGAGCTGCGCGCGCAGATTGCGGCAGATGTTCAGATGCTGTGATTCACGGCGTATTGCTGCCCCAGTTTGTGGGAGGTGGCAATGGCGTT